>VGJL01000076.1 GCA_016867495.1 Candidatus Eisenbacteria bacterium
CCGGCCCCGCCCCCAATGGATCGAGCCTGAGCCGCTCGATCGCGAGGTTGTCGATGGAGAGCCTGCGCGCCGGGATGAGATAGACGCGCGGCCCGGCCATCGCGGCCCGGCTCAGCGCCTCCGGGATCTTCACGGTCGCGCTGTCGCCGCTCTGGCCGCTCTCCGCCTGCCAGGCCTCGAGATCCGATCTCTGGAAGTCGGAGACGATGAAGAGCTCTCGGTTGATCGTCTTCGCTTCCGCGAGGAGGGCGAGCGCTTGCGAAACGGCCTGCCGCAGATCCGCGCGGGTCGCCCCGATCGCGGAGCGCTCGATCTCCTGGCGGAGCAGGCCGGGATCTGCGACGCCCGTCATGTAAGGGAAGCGAACCGGCTGCGCGGCGAGCCCCACCACTCCGCGATCTCCCTCCCGCATCAGCGACACGACCTCGAGGGCGCGCCGCTTGGCCGAGGCGAAGACCGTTCCTTCCTCGGAGAGCCAGGCTCCGCCCGGCGACAGCGTCGACTCCTCCCCGCCGGGAGGGCCGCTCGCGTGAGGATCGCGCGCCGCCATGCTGAAACTGTTGTCGAGGATGACGGCGAGGGTCGTGCTGCCCCGTCCGAGCGCCCCGCCGCCCGCCCGCATGGCGGGGCGCGCGATCGCCAGGGCGAAGAGGCCGATGATCAGCACGCGCAGAGCCAGAAGGAGGAGCTGCCTGAGCTGCAGCCTCCGCACTTTCTTCTTCGAGACCTCCTTAAGGAACTCCAGGCTCGGGTAGTGGACCTCCCGCGCCCTCCTCTTGCTGAATAGATGGATCAGGATCGGAAGGGCGGCGGCCGCCAGGCCGACCAGGAAGATCTGGTTGAGAAACTGAATGGGGAGCACGGGTCAGTGCAGACGCGCGCGCTTCTCGAGGAAGCGCAGCAGAGCCGTGTCGAATGGCGTGTCGGTCAGGATTCTCTCGTAGGCGATCAGGTTCGCGCCGCACTCCTTCTTGTAGAAGCCGATCCTCTCCTCCATGAGACGGCGGTACTCGCCGCGGATCTCCCAAGGCTGGAGGCTCAGTCTGTCGCCCGTCTCCATGTCGACGAAGACGGTCTCGTCCCGATAGTCGAAGCGCTCCTCGCGCGGATCCTGGAGGTGGAAGACGACCACCTCGTGCTGGCGGTGGCGGAAGTGCTTCAGGCTCCTCATGACCCGCTCCGGATTGGCGTCCCACAGATCCGAGATCAGGATCATCAGCCCTCGCCGCTGCGTCCGGTCGGCGATCTGCTCGAGGCAGGCGCCGACGTCGGTGCGCCGCAGCTCGCTTTTGCTCTTCGGTGACAGAGACTCCCGCAACGCTTCCTCCAGCCCCGTGAAGAGGATCCGCCTGTGCGTGCGCGCGCTGCGCGCGGGGATGATCTTGTGGATCCGGTCCGAGAAGAGCAGCAGGCCGACCGCGTCCTGCTGCTGGAGCATGAGGTAGACGAGCGCCGCCGCGAGGTAGGTGCCGTAGCGGACCTTCTCCAGCCGCCCCTCGTCGGCGAATGGCGTCGACGAAGAGACGTCGAGAAGGATGTGCGCGCGGAGATTGGTCTCCTGCTCGTATTCCTTCAGATAGAAGCGATCGCTCTTCGCATAGACCTTCCAGTCGACGTGGCGGATCGGATCTCCCGGCATGTACTGGCGATGCTCCGCGAACTCCACGCTGAAGCCGTGGTATGGGCTCTTGTGGAGCCCGGTGAGGAACCCCTCCACGATCATCCGGGCGATCAGATCCAGGCCCTGCAGCTTCGCGAGGAACGAAGGCTCCAGAAGGACGCGGTAGCTCTGATCTGCGCGGACCATCTTGCCAGTATCCCGGGGGATCAGGCCTGCTTCGGCTCGGGGACCGACTCGAGGAGCCGGGTGACGAGCTGAGGCACCCGAACCCCTTCGGCCTCGGCGCTGAAGTTCGCGATGATCCTGTGGCGAAGCACAGCCATCGCCACCGCGCGAACATCCGACACGGAAGGCGTGAGATTCCCGTTCAGGACGGCCCGTGTCTTCGCCCCGAGAATCATGAACTGCGATGCGCGGGGGCCCGCGCCCCAGCTGACCCAGTCCCTTATGAAGGGGAGGCTGCTCGAGTCGGGCCGGCTCTCCCGCGCGAGCCGCACGGCGTAGGAAACGACATGCTCCGAGACGGGAACGCGCCGGATCGTCTTCTGGATACGCAGGATGTCGCCGCCCGTGAGAACGGGCTTCACCTGCGCCTCGAGCGACCCGGTCGTCTGGGTCACGATGCGGACTTCCTGGGACTCGGTCGGGTACTCGACCGAAATGTGGTACATGAATCGGTCGAGCTGCGCCTCCGGGAGCGGGTAGGTCCCCTCGAGCTCGATCGGGTTCTGCGTCGCGAGGACGAAGAACGGCGGGCTGAGCGAGAAGGTCTGCCCCGCGGCCGTGACCTCCTTCTCCTGCATCGCCTGAAGCAGCGCGGCCTGCGTTTTTGGCGGAGTCCGGTTGATCTCGTCCGCGAGGATCAGGTTGGCGAAGACCGGCCCCCTGACGAACTTGAAGGCGCGCTTGCCCGTGGTGCGGTCCTCCTCGAGGATCTCGGTGCCCGTGATGTCGGACGGCATCAGGTCGGGAGTGAACTGGATCCTGTTGAACTCGAGGTCGAGGATGCGGGCCATCGTCGAGACAAGAAGGGTCTTGGCCAGGCCCGGGACGCCGACGAGGAGGCAGTGCCCGTCGGCGAAGAGGGCACTCAGAAGCTCATCGACGACCTGCTCCTGTCCGACAATGACCTTCTGAAGCTCGCTCAGGATGCGCGCTCTCGCATCCGCGCATTCCTGAATCGCCGATGTCGTCTCCTTCGTCATCTCCGGTGCCATCTTCATCCCTTCCCTATGACTCCGCCCGTTCGGGGTCGGAGGCCGTTCTCCTCACTCGGTCCGCGCTCGATCCGCGACATCTCTCCCGGCGCGCGGGCATCGGCCCGAGCGCCCACTCATCTACACCGGACGCCCCATTCCGCTCCGAGCCGCCAGCGCGACGGATGGACCGTCCCAGGCCCCCGGCAGTTCCCCTCGCCCCGCTAAGTTCGCGGCCGCGGCGCGGGGCTACGGGAATCCGCCGGGGGCCTGGGACGCTGCTCGCCCGGCACCTACCGCAGCCTCATGTCGATCTTGCCCGGGGCGCTCGGCCGATGTGCGACCAGGAACGCGACGGCCTGTGGCGACGGATTCGCGACATTGCCCAGGAGGAAGCGGTGGAGGAGCCAGTATATCTCGGGATCGCCCTGCGCGAGGGGAAGCCACGCGAAGAGCCGCTCCAGAAAGACGCGGTTGAAGATCCCCCTGCAGCCGATTCCCGCCTGGAAGACGCCGTCGCCCCAGTGGACGTAGCGGGTGAATGTCCTCGCGAAGCGGGCCAGATCGGTCCGATCGAAGACGAAGCCGTCCAAGCAGGCCGGGACGATTCCCTCCATGGTGAAGGAGGCATGCGAGATGTCCTCGCAGGCGTTCACCTTGACCCGGCCGGCTCCCCGCGTCGGCTCGTAGTCCCAGATGTACGCGTCCGATGGAGTCCGCTCGAGCCGGTTCTTGAAGAACGCGTAGAGCTTCTCGCTCCGCCGGCGGTACTCCTCTTCCCCCGTGATCTTGTAGAGAAGGTAGAAGTCGCGAGCTAGAATCCCCTGCCTGTTGTAGGGCTGCCAGAGGTAGCGTCTCTCGATCTCCTCGTTGCCCGACATGTACACCGACTCCCCCTCCGCGGGCTTGGGGTCGAGCTGGTAGTCGTGCCACCGCAGGGTTTCGACGCAGCGCTCGACCAGCTTCCCGATGCGCAGCGAGTCCGCGGCCGCGCCATCCGCCGACTTCCCGACCCGGAGGACATACTCGAGGATCGGTTGCAGAATCAGGCCCGAGTGGACGAGGTAGACTTTCCGCTTCCCCTCGCCGTACCGGGATGCGCCCCACCCGGGATTGGACGCGCCGTCCGCGTCCGTCTTGCCTGCGATGTCGTCCCGCGCCGCCATCACGGCCTCGGCGTACCGGCCGAGCCAATCGAGATACCAAGGCTCGCCCGTGGCGTCGTACATGACGACAAGCGCCATCATGTCCCGGCTCCTCGCCCAGGCGAGGCTGCCGTCCTCGTTGGTGAGGTTCTTGATGTGGGTCGCCCAGTAGGCGGCGGGGAAGAGGATGCGGAAGTGGGCCGCGGTTCCATACATGGTGGAGTCGGGGCGCAGATCGTACTTGAAGGTCTCTTTGAAGGAGTAGACGACCTGATCACGCGTCGGCGGATCCTGACTCGAAGGCAGGCTCCAGTCGGCGTTCGTCGACTCCTGGGCCGCTGCGATCGTCGCGCTAGCGCATAGCGCGGCGGCAAGCGCGACACCGGCGACGGCCGCCCGAGCGGCGAGAAGACGGCCCGAACTCACGATCTCGCCTCCTGCCCGGACTCGGCATACACGGTGTAGTCGATCTCCGGGAAGATGTTGTTCTTCCCCTCGATCGTCGACAGCCACCACTCGTCGATCCGGTTCGAGAGAATGTCGTGATAGAGCTTGTTGAAGTTCGAGATGTGCTCGCGCGTCCTCTGGACGGCGTAGCTCACCATCGTCCCCATTTTCATGATGAAGGCCCAGTCGCTGCTCTGGGCCAGGAGCAACTCGCGCACCGCCTGCCGCAGCGCCCGATCGAGAAGAGCGTTTCCCCCTGTTCCGGATCGGTAGCGGCTCGCCAGCTCCACCATACGTTCGGCGGCCGCGTGGAGATGGGGGTAGATCCAGTCGTTTGCGCCGCTGAGCCAGACCTCCGCGTATCCCTTGTAACCCCAGGACGAGGCGGAAGGGGTCGCGACCTGATTCACCGGATGGCGGTCCAGGTACTCCCAAGGAGTGATCGTCGAGATCGTCTTCTGGTCGTATGCGATCTTTCGCAGGAGGAAGTCGATCCACTGCGGGCCTTCATACCACCAGTGGCCGAAGAGCTCCGCGTCGTACGGGGAGACGATGATGGGCGCGCGGCCGAGGAGGGCGTGGAGATGCTCCACCTGGCGCTCCCGGTTGAACATGAAGTTCCCCGCGTGCACGGCGGCCTGCTCCCGCGCCCAATCGAAGTTGTACGGCTCCTTGTGCGTTCCAGGTCCGGTGATCCGGTAATACTTGATCCCGAGGTTGCAGCGGTTGCCGTCCTTGTGCAGATAGGGGCGGACGTAGTCGTAGTCCAGATCCCACCCCACGTCACGGTAGAACTCCCTGTAGTTTGAATCGCCCGGATATCCCTCCTTGGCGCTCCAGACCGACTTGGAGGATTCGAGGTCGCGGCCGAACGCCGCCACGCCCGCGCGCGTGAGAATCGGGGCGAAGACGCCATACTTGGGCCTCGGAGAGGCGTGGAGGATTCCGTGGGTGTCCGTGAAGAAGTACTTGATCCCGGCCTCGCGAAGCACATCCTCCAGCCCTTCCTCGTATCCGCACTCCGGAAGCCAGATCCCCTTCGGGGGACGGCCGAAGTGACGTTGGTAGTCGCGCGCGGCCGTGACGATCTGCCCGCGCCACCAGGTGCGATTCCCCAGCATGAGGGGGAGGAAGCCGTGGGTGGATCCGCAGGTCAGGATGTCGAGCGCGCCCGCGTCCTGGAACGATCGGAAGGCGGAGAGCAGGTTGCGGTGGTAGCGATCCTCGAAGGTCTCCCGCGCTTCCTTGAAGAGCCTGTTGTAGTGGACGGCCAGAGGATGAAACTCGGGCAGCCAGCGGGTCCGCTCCATCTCCCGCTCCGACAGGTCGATCAGCTTCTCGATGTGACGCAGGTATCGTTCCTGAAGCACTCCATCGCTCAGCATGCCCGCCAAAGGCGGCGTGATCGACATCGTCAGGCGGAAGTGGATCCCGTCGTTCAGAAGCCGCTCGAAGACGCGCACCAGCGGGATGTAGGTCTCCGTCAGCGCCTCGAAAAGCCAGTCCTCTTCGAGGAAGTCCTCGTGCTCCGGATGTCGCACGTAGGGCAGATGCGCGTGCAGGACTAAGCAGAGGTATCCTTTTTCCATGCCCATCGTCGCGCCCCGGGAGCTAGATCTCGGGCTCTTGCGCGGATGATGGCTCGCGCTCGGCCGAGGTCGTCTGTCTCCTCACGACGGGGGTGATCGTCCGCTCGGAGAGGCCGTCCGCCGATGTCGCGACGCACGGGATCTCCTGCGCCCCGTCGGGGAGCTGGAACCGCAATGTGAAGGTCCCGTCGGGACGAAGCTGGATCGGCCGGCCCTGCACCGTCAGCCGGGCGTCGGGCTCCGTCGCGCCGTAGACGACCAGCTCCGTGTTGACCTGGAACCAGAATCCGCGTTGCCTGGGAGCGCCCAGCGCGCCGCTGCCCATGCTGCCGAGCATGCCCGAGAACCATCCTTCCCTCTGTCTCTCGAGAAGCGACTCGCCGAGCTCGGCGGAAGATGCCGATGCGCCGCCCGCGCCGTGCCCGCCGGAGAGGGAGTAGATCTGCTTGAACTCCTCCTCCGTCGAGGCCCACTCCTCATCGAGCACGCCGCTCATCGAGGCCCGGGGAGTGCGGACCCTGTTGCTGCGCGCGAGCGGATGGAAAGTGCCGTCGCGAGTCAGGATCCCGATCATCGCGTCGTACGAGCAGTCCGATTGTGGAACCTGGAAGTACCAGTTCCTCGCGGCCGGGTTGAGCTCGATGTCGAAGTGGCCGCCGGGCGGTCTCGAGGCGTCGTCGGTGTGGATCTGGACGCGCAGCAGCCACTTGTGATTGTCCCAGAGGTCGCCTGCGCGCGAGCGCACGCGGTCGATCGCCGCCGGCGTGACCTCCCAGTAGGCGTGCACCCAGTGCGGATCCCGGACCATGAGGGCGATCCTGTCCTTGCCGTACGAGCCGGGGACATCGATGGGATGTCCCGCCCGATCCTCGAGATCCGGCCTCGGCTGCGCGACAGGCGGGGCGACGACCCGAGCGAGATGCTCCGGGATCGACGCGGGCCGCGGAGGCTCGAGCGGCGGCCGCGCCTCGCGACGGCGCTGTTGATCCTGAGGAACGTAGCCGCCTCGCCGGCGTCCCTCGCTGGAACGCCGGAGGTGCTCTCTCGCCTGGAGGGATCGTTCGACGCTGTGAGGATCCATCCTACGATCGCGATCCGCGGGACGCGTTTCTCTCCGATCTCCGCGCATCGGGCCGCCCTTCTGCTGGAATCGATCGCCCTGCCGGCGATCGTCCCTGGAACGTCCTCCGCCCGACATGCGACCGCGCATCCGATGCGGATCCCCGTCAGGACCGCCGCCTCCGGGCCGCGGGCCCCCGCCTCCGGGTCGCGGGCCCCCGCCTCCGGGTCGCGGGCCGCGCCCGGGGGTCGACTTGCGAATCTCCTCGACCCGGGACAGCTTCATCGCGGGATCGGTCTGCGGAATGCCGCGGCGAGGAACGAAGGGGCCCTCCCGCGGAGGCCTCTGAGGAAGCCAGGGCTTCCGGCCGTTCATCGGTTGGGATTCCCTCGGAGCGGGTTCCCCGCGCTGCGTCTCGCCGCCGCGATCCGGTCGAGGCCGCTCGGGAGGAGGCAAGGGGCGGGTGGGTTCATGCGCGGCCCCGGGGGCAGGAACCGGTCTCGCGACCGCGGGCCGGGCGGGCTCTTGGGCGGGCGCATCGGAGGCCCGCGCGGCGGCCTGCTCCGGAGCAGATGCGCTCTTGCCCGCGCGCCGTGTCGCCTTCTTCTCCCCGCCCGCAGGCGGGTCGGCGGCCTTGGGTCGGGGCGCGGTGGGGAGCTTCTTCGCGATCGCCCGCGCCAGCTCCTCCTTCGACATCGCGCTCCGGCCCGGGACATCCATCTTGCGGGCCATCTCTATCAGGTCCTTCTTGGACTTGGCCGTCAAGTCATCGGCTCTCATCGAGAACATCCTCTCTTTCAACGTGAAGCGGGTCTGGCGGCATGAGCGCGCGTTCCCTTGAAGGAACGCAGGCTCAGGTTCGAGTGTTCCGCGAGTCGGATGAGCACATCTGGGTCTATCCGGTCGCTCGGGGCCGCCGTGCCCGCCAGCCTGGCTGCGACCGTCGTCCTGTGGTGGCTCAGCAGAGCATAGACCATCTCCTCAAGCCTTGTCCGCTCGATCTCCAATCCCGTCGCATCCGCGGCGAACAGCAGATCGAGGCTTCGCGACAGGTCGTCCGTCGCTGCTTGTTCGGGATCCAGCAAATTGGCGGCCAGGGCGCGCTCGATCGCGCGGGCGACCGGCCCGGCATCGCCGCGCACTCCCGACTTCTTCGCCAGATCCTCGACTTCCGCGAGCTCGGCCCGGACCCGATCGCCGCGGAGTTCCCGCGGCGGGACCGATGCCAGCCGCTCGGCGATCGCGACATAGCGGCGATCGATCACATCCCTGGCCAACGCGTGGAAGACCTCGGGGAGGATCATCTCCTGCCCGTGGTAGCGCTCGATCAACGCCCTCGAGGACTCGAAGATCTCATCGAACCTCTCTTGCTGTCGCAGGAGCATGTCGTTCAACAGGGATCGCAGGACCCTCGCGCGAGCCTCGGGCGTGAAGTCGTCGACTGACCGCCGCATCGCGACCCGATCCGGGTCGTTCCCTGTCCGGCGGACCTCGACGGAGAGGATCTCCGCGGAATCGCTCGAGACCGTCGCGTCGAACTCCCAGGAGTCATCGATCGAGACGTCGCGCACGCGCACGCGCGCGCCGAGCCGTCCCGCCTCGAGACTCCCCTCGCGGCGATCGATCTCGACCGTGACCGCGCGGGAGATCTTGTCCTCGCCCGCGGCCGAGACGGCCCAGAGCCCGGCCGACTCCAGCGCGATCCGCTCGGGCGGCATCCTGGCCGGCCAGACGAACCTCCTCCAGACGTCCGCCCCCGTGCCGATCTCCGGGATGTTGCTCCTGGCCTCGCCGAGGTGATCGAGGAGCAGCTTCTCGAGATTCGTCTTGGTGAATGGCTGGGCAAGGTCGATCGCCCGCGCCGCGTAGGTCAGGTTCTGCTGCGCCTCGATCCCGGCGATGTCGGCGAAGAACCAGGCGCACGAGGTGAACATCAACATCCCCTGGTGCTGGGACTCGAGCAGGCGCCAGAGCTTGCGGCGCTCGGCATCCGGGAGATCGCGCGAGGCGTGCCTGCGGAGAAACGGCTCCCGCGTCCGCTCGGCGTCCAGGAGGATCTCGATGTAATCATCGCGCGCCTCCCACGGATCCTCGAGCAGGGGCGAGGCTTCGGCGATATAGATCTCGTTGAGTCGCTCCTGCAGGCGCTCGAGCCCCTTGCGCAGGGGCGCGCGCCACTTCTGGTTCCATCCGGGCTGGCCTCCCGTGGAGCAGCCGCAGTCGCGCCTCCACCGGTCGATCCCGTGCCGGCAGGACCACGAGGTCCCCTCGTCCTTCGTGCCGAAGTCGATCTCGACCTCGTGCTGAGGGGGATGCAGATCGAGGTAGCGCCCGTAGTTCAGCATCCGGAAGCCGCGCAGGGGCGCCTCGCGGGCGATCAGATAGGCGAGGCACATGTCCCCGAACGGCTCATGGTGCCCGTAGACTTCGCCGTCGGTCGCGATCTGGACGAGCGCGTCAACGGCGCCGCCCCGGGCGGCCTGCAGCCGGTCGGCGAATCCCGACGCGTTTCGCAGCAAGCGCTCGAAGGAGACGGAGGCCGAGATCGGCCCGTCATAGAAGAGGACGTCGATCGCGGCCGATCCCCCGCCCGTGACGGGGACCACGGTTCTGTAGGCGCGGCGCGGATCGATCGCTCCGCCCGAGACGTCGCTCCATGCCCCGCCGCCGATCGGGCGGAATCTCTTGGCCTGCTGGGGCGAGAGGATGATGTAGCGGATCGCGAACTCGGCCAGGATCCGCAGGGTCTCGGCGTCGATCGCCGTCTCGGGGAGCCAGATCGACTCGCTGGGCCGCCCGAACCTGCGCTCGAACTCGCGCAACCCCCAGAGGATCTGGGTCCGCTTGTCGCGCTCGCTCGCCAGCGGGAGGATCGTGTGGTTGTAGGCTTGGGCGATGGCGTTTCCGTGGCCTTCGTTGCGCTCCCGCGACCTCGAGTCGGCCTGGAGGATCTGGCGATACAGTCTCGGCTCCGCCGCCTCCAGCCAACGCAGCAGCGTCGGGCCGAAGTCGAAGTTGATCCACTCGAAGTTGTTGACGATCTCCTCGATCCGCCCGCGCTCGTCGAGCACGCGGCTGCGCGCGTTCGGCGCGTAGCACTGCGACGAGACCCGCGCGTTCCAGTCGTGATGGGGAGCGGCGCTCGGCTGCCTGGGGAGCTTCCCCGTCCAGGGGTTCTCCCGCGGCGGCTGGTAGAAGTGTCCGTGAATGATCAGGTCCATCAGCTCGCGTTTCTTCGGTGAATCGGTGGGGGGACCGATCGCCCTCGCGTCGCGTGGGGCGCGTCCCCGGGAGGTGGTGGCGGCGGCGCGGGCCGGCGGCGCCGGCCTGCCACCACATCTATCATCGGCCCGGATCCTCTACGCCTTCAGTCTGGCGTAGCGCTCGTTGACGACGTTCCAGTTGACGTTCCTGAAGAACGCCGCGAGGTAGTCCGGCTTCTTGGTCCCGTAGTCGATCATGAAGGCATGCTCCCAGCAGTCGAGCGCCAGGAGGATCTCCTGGTGGGCGGGAAGCCCGATGTGGTGCTCGAACATGATGTAGCTGTGCAGCTTCTTGTCGATCCGGTTCATGGTGAGGAGCACCCAGCCCGGCGTCGACCCGGCGGCTCCCTTCATGTTCGCCTCGAAGGCCTCGTACTTACCGAAATCGCTCTCGATGGCGGCCTTGAGGGGCTGCGAGATCTGTCCCCTCTCGGGGGCGATGTTCTCGAAGTAGAGCTGATGAAGATAGGAGCCGTTGAACGCCACGGCCTCGCGCCGCTTCAGCTCGCTGAACTCGCCGAAGGAGTAGTTGCTCGCCGAGGGATCGGCCTTGGCGAGCTTCTCCTCGATCTCGTTCAGCTTGTTGACGTAGCCCGCGTAGAGGCCGAAGTGGGCCTTGAGCTGCGCCTCGCTCAGTCCATCCACCTTTCCGATGAGGTGGTCGAAGTTCTTGATCTCGTGCTTCACTGGTCTTCTCCTCTTCGTCCGATTCTGGCTAGGAACGATCCGCGCGCCTCGCCGGGCGGCTGGCTCGAGTTCGCATGGTCCAGACCGAGTCGGTACGTTGGTGGGCTTCTCGATAACTCCGGCCTGGCGTGTATCCGGCCGGATCCACGTCATCCTACATCGATCGAGGCCGATATGCTCCCGGAAAGGTGTTTCGCGGGATCGCGGGACGGTTCGGGGAGCGGGGCGATGGCAGCCCCGGCTGCGATCCGACTGGACGAGGGCGGCCGGTCACGGGGCAACCGCTTGCCGGAGGCCTGGTTATCAGGGCGGTCGTGCCTCGGTCGAGGCGCCGGGCCCCGCAGTCCCCCCAGCGGCCTTGACCCTGGCGGCCGGACGCGCCTAGCCTGCCGCCCATGGCATCGACTCCGGCGGGAAAGGGTCCGATCCGCGTGCGCCGGATCGCGGAGAGGGATCGCGAGGCCGTCAAGCGGATCCTCTTCCGCCGCTGGGGCCCGCCTGGAGTGGTGAGCAGGGGACGGCTCCACGCCGCGCACGAACACGCCGGCTTCCTGGCCGAGGAGGGCGCGAGAATCGTCGGCCTCGTGACGTACGAGACGAGGCGGGGCAGGTGCGAGGTCGTCTCGCTGGATGCGCTTCGCCGAGGGGGAGGAATCGGCACGAGGCTTCTGGCCGCGGTCGAGAGACGCGCGCGTTCCCTCGATTGCCGGGAGGTCTGGCTCATCACGACGAACGACAACCTGCGGGCCCTCCGCTTCTATCAGCGTCGGGGCTACGAGATCCGGGCGGTCCATTCGGGATCGCTCG
>VGJL01000077.1 GCA_016867495.1 Candidatus Eisenbacteria bacterium
TGCCTCGATCGTTTCGCAGACGGCGCCGTCCAGGAGTAGATCGATCCGCATGAAGTCCCCGCATCCGGATGCCGACCAGGCGATCGTGCGCTCGCTCCCCTCTTGCCAGAACTCGCCTCCGGCGGGAGATGTCAGCCCGATCGCGCATGGAGAGGCCGCGATCTGGAACTCGGACGGGGAAAGGGCGGATGCGCCGCTCGCGAGGTCCGTGACGCGGACCCTGTAGCCGGCGCCGGCATCCGGGCAGCCGGCGACGGTCCAGTCGAATCTTCCTCCCGAGGCGTTCTCCGCGATCCTACGGCAAGGCAGGTCGTCGCGAAGCAGGTCGATGATGACGACGCCGTCTCTGCAGTCGCCCGCGGCGTTCCAGAGGATCGCTTGGAGGGAGCCCTCCGTCCACGTCTCGCCTCCGGCGGGCGCGACGATCTCGACGACGCAGGGGGCGGCGATGCTGAAGGGCTCGTCGCTTTCGTCGAAGGCGCCGCTCAGCGTCTCCGTCAGACGGATCGCATAGCCGTCGAACCGCCCGCCGCAGCCTCGCACGGTCCATTCGAATGCGCCGACGTTGGGCGCGGCGACGGCGAGGGTGTCGCAGGCCGCTCCGTCGCGAAGCAGCTCGATTCGAATCGCGCCGGGGCAGATCGTTCCCGTCCAGCGGATCGTGTCGACCTCACCCTCCGTCAGCGTCTCGCCGCCGTTCGGGGACTCGACCGCCAACGAGCAGAGGCTGAAGTGGAACGACGCGGAGGCGATCTCGCTCGGAATGTGCCCTTCCTTCCAGGCGCGCGCCTTGATGACCGCATCCGCGCTGATGGAGATCGGCTGCAGGTAGACAAGGGATGTCTCGGCCGGATCGGATCCATCCGCCGAGTAGCGGATTGTCGCGCCGTCGGTGGCGCACTCGATCGTGAGCCGGATCGGAGCGGTGTAGGTGCCCGATGCGGGTTCTATGGTCGGCGTCGCGCACCTCGGCGTGGGGGGGCGCGTCGGCTCCTCGTCGCCGCAGGCGATGAAGAGCAGCAGCAGGGCGAAGCCTGCCGCGATGATGGGCGCGCGGATCATGCTCTGGCCATCGCTCATCGGTCTGTCCCTTGTCCGACCCGAACGCTGGGACGATTCGCTCGCTCCTCAGATCGTGTCAAAGCCGTCCGGAAACTCGCTCGAGCCCCAAAGACTGGCAGAGCCTTGGAACTCGGTCCAGATCTTTCGTCCTTCATCGCTTGGGGATCGTCGTTGACTGATGTAGAATTCGCCGATGGGCAGTCGATTGCCGCATCCGAAGAGAGGTCGCTCTTCCCGGGAGGAGACGCGGAGGCAGAAGGGGCCGATGGCGGCTGCGCGCTGCGCGCCCGTCGATCCGTTGGTCCTCTATGAGGCCTCCGTCCAGGACATCAAGGAGGAACTGGACTTCGCGGAGCGGATCTACCGCGAGGCGAACCGCCGCCCGTTCCGCGCCCTCCGAGAGGACTTCTGCGGGACGGCCGCTCTCGCAGCCGCCTGGGTGCGGCGGGGCCCCGAGAACAGCGCGATCGGCATCGATCTGCACAGGAGAACTCTCGCGTGGGCGCATCGACACCATGTGGCTCCCCTCGGCCCAGCCGCCTCCCGCATCCGTTTGGTCTGCGACGACGTCCTTCGGGTTCCAGGACCCAAGGTCGATCTGGTCGCGGCCTTCAACTTCTCCTACTCGGTCTTCAAGAGCCGCGAGCTGCTGCGCCGTTACTTCCATGTGGCCCGCGGGGCGCTCACGCGCGGCGGCCTGCTGATCCTGGACGCCTTCGGCGGAACGGCCGCCACCGAGGTCGGAGAGGAGCGTCGCTGCATCGGTCCGCTGGCGCTTCCGGGAGGCCGTCTGGTTCCCCGCTTCACCTATGTATGGGAGCAGATCCGCTTCAATCCGGTGGATCATCGCTTGCTGTGCAACATGCATTTCGAGCTGCCGGGAGGGATCCGCATCAAGAGGGCCTTCGCCTATGATTGGCGCTACTGGACCCTCCCCGAGCTTCGCGAGATCATGCTGGAGGCGGGATTCAAGGAGATCAGGATCTATGTCGAGGGGTGGGATGAGAAGAAGAACAAGCCGACCGGGATCTACCGCAGGCGCTCCTCGATCGGGGAGATGGCGAGCTGGCTTGCCTATGTGGTCGGATTCGCGGGCTGAGGCCCTCCTCGGAAGGGAGAGGAAGCGCGCGGAGGCCATGAACCGAACGCTCCTCCTCGTCCTGCTGTCCTCGGCGCTCGTCATCGTCGCGCCGCAGCTCCATGCGCTTCCATCTCCGATCATCCTGGACGGTCTGGACTCCGACTGGGACGGCATCGCGCAGCTCCTCGCCGACCCGGCCGGCGACGGGGGAACGAGCGGGATCGATCTGCGCTCGCTCTCCGCCGCGGACGATGCGCGCTTTCTCTTCCTGCGGTTCGATGTCGGGACGGAGCTGCTCCTGAATGACGGCCACCGGCTCACCCTCTATCTCGACACGGACGCCAACTCCGCGACGGGACTCTCCGTAGGCGGTATCGGCGCCGAGTTGGAGTGGCGGTTCGGGGATCGCGAGGGGGTCTATCGATTCGGCGCTCAATCGACGAACATCTCGCAGTCCGACATCCGCTTCAGGGCGATGCCGACCGTCACGGGCTCGATCTTCGAGATCGCCATAGGCCGCGACGCGCGCCCCGACGGCTCCCACCTTCTCTTCGCGGGCTCGGCCGTGAGGATCCTGCTCTGGGACACGCAGGCGGGGGACCGCCTGCCCGACGCGGGCGGGATCGCGACCTACACGATGGATGGAGGGCCGCCGCCGGCCGAAACGAGCATCCCGCTCGGCCGGCAGGAAGCGGACGACCTCAGGATGATCACTTACAATGTGGAGACCGACGGCCCCTGGGACTCGCTGAGCGGGCCGCGATTCGGCAGACAGCTCGCGGCGATCGAGCCGCAACTCCTCCACTTCCAGGAGATCTACGACCATACGGCGCAGCAGACGGCCGACTTCGTCGAGACATGGCTCCCCTCCGGACCCGGCGAGGAGTGGTACGCCGCCGGGAACCAGGACTGCAAGACCGTGAGTCGCTTCCCGATCGAACAGACCTGGTCGCTCGATGGGAATCTGGCCGCGCTGATCGACACGCGGCCGCTGCTCGAGGCGAGGCTTCTGGTCGTGAACGCGCATCTTCCCTGCTGCTCGAACAACTCGAGCCGACAGGCGGAGATCGACCGGATTCTCTCATTCATCAAGGACGCGAAGAGCCCAGGCGGCACGGTCACCGTCGACTCCGGGACGCCGATCCTGATCGTGGGGGACCTCAACCTCGTGACGCTCCGGCAACACCTGCTCTCTCTTCTGACGGGGGATATCGTCAACGAGGGAGCCTACGGACCCGACTTCGCTCCCGACTGGGACGGAAGCGGTCTCGCCGATCTCATCTCACGCCAGACCGCGAAGAGAGTCGGCTACACATGGCGCAGGGACGGAAGTAGCTACTGGCCCGGCCATCTCGACTTCTTCATCTACACCGACAGCGTGCTCGGCCTCGGCAACCACTACCTCCTTTACACGCCCGAGATGCCGGCCGACACTCTGGCCCACTACGGCCTTCTCGCGAGCGATTCGGAGGTTTCCGATCACATCCTCTCCTGCGCGGACTTTCGGCCGGTCGGTCCCGCGGACACGGTCGACAACTGCGTCGCCCCGATCCGTCTCTGCATCGGACCCAATCCCGGCCGTCCGAGCAGGGCTCCCCTCGGCATCCGTGTGGGCCTCCAAGGCGGAGGGATGGCGCGTCTGGAGATTCTCGACGCCGCCGGCCGCAGCGTCGCCCATCCGATCGGCCGTGGCTGGATCTCTCTTGGCGCCGGATCGAAGCCGGTCTTCTGGAACGGGAAGGATGATGGCGGGCGCGATCTCCCCTCGGGACTCTACTTCGTCCGCGTCGGGACGCGCGATTCAGGAGGGAACCATGAGTCGACGGCGAAGTGGGCGATCCTTCGGTAGGATGGCCGACGGAGCGAGGATGGCAAGGGCGGCGGTGTTCGCCCTCTTCCTCTCATGCATGCCGCGCGTGGGCGCGAGCGCGCAGCCGTCGTTCGCCAGTGAGCCGCGCTGGACCGTCGACGTCGAGTCCGGAGCCGCGTTCAGCGGCTACAACGATGTCCGGATTCCGGGGGAGGGGGGCACGCGCCTCTCCCTGTCCGAGGAGCTTGCCGCCGACCCCGTTCCCTTCATGAGGATCGGCCTCACCGGGAAGATTCGCGACGCCTCGATCGCGCTATGGAGCGAGGGAGCGAAGGCGGAGAAGACGAACACCGGATTCGTGCCGCTGCTGAACTTCGGATTCCTGTGGTCGCTCTCCGAGCCCCTGCGGTTGATTCTGGAGGCGGATGCGCTTGCCGCGCCGCAGGGGCGCGCTGCGGACGTCCTGGCGGGGGTCGAGCGCGATCTGGGGAAGCGCCTGTCCCTGAGAGGGGGATATCGCTTGCTGGAGGGGGGAGCGGACAATGACGAGGTCTACACCTTCGCGCTCCTTCATCATGTGTCGATAGGCGCCGTGATCCGTCTCTGAGGGGTGAAACCGTGCGGACGAGAAGACTTGGATCCAGCGATCTTCACCTGACCGTGATCGGGCTCGGGGCCTGGGCGATCGGCGGCGGGGGGTGGGCATTCGGTTGGGGACCGCAGGACGACAAGGAATCGGTCGCCGCGATTCACCGCGCTCTCGACCTTGGGATCAACTGGATCGACACGGCCGCCGTTTATGGGCTGGGACACTCCGAGGAGGTCGTCGGGCGGGCTCTCGAGGGAGTGCGCAGGGACGTCATCCTCGCGACCAAGTGCGGCCTGGTGTGGGACGAGGGGAGCACGACGCCCTACGGAAGGCTGAAGGCCGCGAGCTTGCGACGCGAGCTGGAGGCGAGCCTGAGGCGCCTCAGGACCGACCATGTCGACCTCTACCAGATCCACTGGCCCGATCCGGACGCCGACATCGAGGAGGCGTGGAGCGCGATCGCCGCCTTCATCCGGGAAGGGAAGGTCCGCTGCGCCGGCGTCTCGAACTTCAGCGTCGCGCAGCTCGATCGGGTGCGGGCGTTCCATCCGGTCGCGAGCCTCCAGCCTCCCTATAGCATGCTCACCCGCCACGTCGAGAAGGAGATCCTCCCGTACTGCGCCGCGAACGAGATCGGCGTGGTGGCCTACAGCCCGATGCAGGCCGGATTGCTGACCGGCGCCATCACGAAGCAGCGTCTCGCCGCTCTTCCGGAGGACGATTGGCGGCGCAAGAGCCGGCAGTATCAGGAGCCGCTGCTCGGAGCGAATCTCCGTCTCGTCGACAAGCTCCGGCCGATCGCGGAGCGAGACGGCGGGACGCTCGGGCAACTCGCCATCGCCTGGACGCTCCGCAGGAGCGAGATCACGTCGGCGATCGTCGGAGCCCGCAGGCCCTCACAGATCGAGGAGACGGCGCGCGCCGCCGACCGGAGTCTCTCCGCGCAAGACATCGAGGAGATCGACGCCCTGATTCTCGAGCGGGACCAGAGCCTGGCCTGATGCCCGGACCGGGCTGAGTCCCTTACCGGCCAACGAGCCGGTTCGCGAATCCCTGCGGCGCAAGCCCGGCTCCGCAAATCCCTGCAGCGCCGGCGCGTATAGGTCGTATAATTGGGGGTTGCCGGCGGTCGAGCAGGCTCGTCCGTCTCGCCTTGAGCGTCGATCGGGTTTGTCTTCTTGAGAGTGAGGGAATCGGGATGAAGCCACTTCGCATCACCGCAATACTGACGGCGCTTGCCGTCGTCGTTCTCATCGCCTACCAGCTGGCCCCGCGCGAGCGCGAGCGGCCGGTCCCTCCGGGGCTCAAGGAGCTTGCCTTCCCCGAGGAGGAGGAGAAGAAGGACAAGAAGGAGGAGGGGCACGCATGGGAGGCGTTCGAGTGGTGGTACGGCACGCGCGCCTATCCCAACGACCTCATCCCGAAGTCGGCCTTCTATGAGGCCTACCGCTACGCCAAGGATGTCCTGGGCGTGAACAAGTCCGGAGCGAGGACCAGCTGGACCTCGATCGGTCCCGACAACGTGGGGGGCCGCGTCCTGGCCCTGGCGATCGACCCGGAGAACCCGAACGTGATCTGGGCGGGGGCGGCGAGCGGAGGCCTCTGGCGATCCGCCACAGCGGGAGAAGGATCCTCGGCCTGGACATGGATCGACACCGGCTACCCAACCCTCTCGATCAGCTCGATCGTGATCGATCCGAACGACCCGCAAGTGATGTACGTCGGCACCGGGGAGATCAGCCGCTACGTTCGTCCGCTCGTCGGGACGCCAGGCGCGCGCTCCAGCTACGGCATGGGAGTTCTCAAGAGCAACGACCGCGGGGCGACCTGGAACGAGACCGGGCTCACATGGACCTTCGACCAGAGCAGGGCCGTCCTTGCTCTCAAGATGGACCCTGTCGACGCGCAAGTCCTCTGGGCCGCGACGAGCGAAGGGCTCTACAAGACGATGGATGGAGGCGGAACCTGGAATCTGTCCAATCCGGTTCTCATGGCCATGGATGTCGTCATCGATCCGCTCGATCGGCAGCGCGTCTACGCGGCGCACGGGCAGCTCAACAGCGCGCCGAACCCCGGTCTCTACCGGACGACCGACGGGGGACAGACCTGGGCAAGGCTCGCCGGAGGGCTCCCGACCTCCGACTTCGGCAGGACATCGCTCGCCCTGCACCGCACCTCTCCTTCCCATGTCGTGATCTATGCCGGGATCTCCAACGGGTCGACCCGCCAGATCATCGGGTTGTTCCGCAGCACGAACGGCGGGGACACCTGGACGAACGTCAACAGCACGAACTATGTCGGGAGCCAGGGCTGGTACGACAACGTGGTCGCAACGTCGCCCGCCAGCTCGGACATCGTCTTCTGCGGAGGACTCGACTGGTACAGGAGCGCCAATGGCGGATCGACGCTCGGGCAGGTGTCCTACTGGTACAACGGCTACGGCGGAGTGATCACGCCGGGCGGCGATGAAGGGACGCCCGACTACGTCCATGCCGACCAGCACGCGATCGTCTTCGATCCTACGGATCCGGACATCGTCTACGCCGGCTCCGATGGAGGAGTCTTCAAGTCCCTCGACGGAGGATTGAACTGGTCGGGGAAGAACGGCGGGTTCGTGACCACACAGTTCTACACGGGGTTCGCCGGCGGATACACGACGACCGCGCTGGCGGTCGGCGGACTCCAGGACAACGGGACGCTCAAGTATCTCGGCACGCCGTCATGGTCGAAGATCTTCGGCGGCGATGGCGGCTGGTGCGCCATCGATCCGACGAACGAGAACATCATCTACGAGGAGTATGTCTATCTGAACATGTACAAGAGCCTCGACGGCGGCGACTCGTGGACCGAGGTCCATCCCTACTCCTCGACCGAGGCGAACTTCATCGCTCCCTTTGTGATCTGCGAGTCGAGCCCGAACATCCTCTACGCCGGGACGAAGGGAGTCAAGAAAACGATCAATGGGGGATCGAGCTGGTCGTATCCCGATGGGAACAGCAACTGGAACGGAACCCCGATCGCGATCATCGGCGTCTCCTACACGAGCCCCGACACCCTCTGCGCGGGGACGGGAAGCGGGAGCAGCCCGGCGACCTTCGAGATCCGCAGAAGCGTCAACGGCGGGCAGAGCTGGACCACGACGAGCGCCGGCCTGCCGAACCGGTATCCGACCCATCTCAGCTACGACCGCAGGGACAGCAGGATCGTCTGGCTCACCTTCTCGGGCTACGGCAATCCGCATGTCTATCGGTCGAGCAACGCGGGTCTCACCTGGGAGGATCGCAGCGGAAACCTCCCGGACATCCCGGTCCAGTGCGTGGAGGTCGACCCCGAGAACTCCGAGTGGATCTATGTCGGGACCGATCTGGGCGTCTTCCAATCGATGGACGGAGGGACGAGCTGGTTCGAGATGAACGATGGAATGCCGCCCGCCATGGTCCTCGACCTCGTGATCAAGCCCGAGGAGCGCCTGATGCGCGCTGCGACTTTCGGCAACGGCGTCTACGAGGCGGTTCTCCCCGCGACGGCCGGAGCGGCGGAGCTTGCCGAGATCAGCTCGCGGCGGGCCCACGCGGAGCCGAATCCATTCCGCGAGGGGACGATGATCCGCTTCTACGGAGGCGCCGATGGGGGGGCGGAGGTCGCCATCTATGATCAGATCGGAAGGCGCATCCGCGTGCTCTCTGTCTCATCCGAGGGAGCGGAAGTCGCCTCGGCCTCGTGGGATGGTAAGGACGACGCCGGCAGGCGCGCGCGTGGCGGCGTCTACTTCGCGCGCCTCTCGCGAGCCGGCGAGACGGAGTCGGTGAAGCTCACGCTGATCGAATAGGCCGCATCGGGCCTGGGTCCTCGGGTGCGCCTCCGCTCGGCTCTGGCGTCGCGCTGCGGCCCGCTTCGCTCGCTGATTCGCAGGGCGCGATCTGCGCGGGCCACCAGCGCTCCACCTGGGGCGTCCTGGGACCCCGACGGCTCCCTTCGCCCCGCTGCGACCGCGGTCACTCGATCCGGACGATCCGGAGCGTGACGGCGCCGTCCTCGGTCCGCACGGTCACCCAGTATCCGCCCGAAGGCGCCATGCGGCCGGTGGATGCCCGCCCGTCCCAGAACAGGTCCAGGCGTCCCGCCGGCGCGAAGCCGCTCCTGAGGAGCCTCACCTGTCTCCCCGTCGCGTCGTGGACCGCCGCGGACAGGAGGCTCGGCGCCGGAAGATCGACGGAGATCGTCGCCGTCCCGCGGAAAGGATTGGGGAAGCACAGCAAGCTGGGGCCGTCTTCGGGGGTCCAGGAGGGATCGAGGCCGCTCTGGATGCCGAGGCAATCGCTGAGGCCCATGAAGGCAAGGTAGTTCGACACCCAGCTCTGGTCCATCAGATCGGTGTCTTCAGGGCGGGCCGGCACGCCGCCGTCCTCGTCGGCGTCCTCGGCGCGAAGGAAGCTCGTGAGATCGATGTGAACGGCCAGGTGCTGCGGATCGCGCAGCGCGAGGCCTACGCTCCTGTGTCCCAGGGCGTACCAGCCGTTCCACGCGTTCGTGAAGTCGCCCGGATCGGAGGATGTGTCCATGAATCCCTTGTACCGAGGCAACCATGTGGCCGTGCTCTCAGGATGGGCGGCGAGATAGGAGTTGACGAAGCCCCACATGGTGGCGCCGCCGGACATCGCCCATGTCTGGTTCCCGAGGAGCGTGGGTTCGCCTTCGATCCACGGCTTCACCTTCGCCTCGGCCTCCTGAGCCGCGTAGGTCATCCACTGCGGGTTCCCTGTCTGCTGGCCGACGTAGTAGAGGTTTCCCAGCGCCCACGAGAGCACCGGCGGATTAACATAGTTGTAGAAGGAGCTGCCCGGACGGACGAGCGTATGGTGGGCGATGTAGGAAGCGCACGAGTCGCCGTAGGCCCTGAACCGTTGATCGAAGTAGGTCCTTCGGAACTTGAGCTCCGCCCGCGTCGCCCAACCGCAGTTGTACATTCTGTAGTACCCGTACTGCGGGGTCGATCCGTTCTCCTCGCTGTAGGCGGGGAAGCGCAGGCTGTATTCGAATGCATCGATCACGTTCTGGAAGTACTGATTGTCCCCCGTCAACTCGTAGTAGCGGCACCAGACCCAGATCGCCTCGGACGTGTTGTCGGTCTGGATGACGTTGAGCATGTGCTCCCCCTCGCGGATTCCTCCAGAGTCGACCCCGGTCGCGACCTGCATGCCCTTCAGGAACTGGGCGATCAGACCCAGCTCCTGGAGGTAGGTCGGAGTGGGGCTCGCCTGCTCCCGCAACTGGAGAGTGGCCGGGCCGTCGGGCGGCTCAGCGCCCGCGGGAATCTGGAGCCGCTGCATGTAGGCGTCGATCTCCTGTGGGCCCCAGTAGGGAGTCGCGGATGCCGCCGGCGCATGGAGAAGCGGGAAGATGAGCGCGGCGGCGAGCAGGATTGCGGGATAGGGGAGCGTCTTCATGGCTCTGGCACCTTCCTCTCGTGGGCCTCGGATCGCGCGGAGGGCCGGCGGGGAGCTTCGGGGCCGAGCGCCGAGATCGACCCGGCCCGCCCTCATGACGGCAACCCATTCTAGGTGGGGTCGACCGGAAGGTCAAGGTAGCGGCAAGAAGGGCGGCGAGAAGCATGATAGGCTTCGCTGGAGCCAGCGGGAGGTGGCCATGGCGGCGGAATCGAGTTTCCACATGACCCCCGACGAGTTCCGGCGTCACGGCCGCGAGGTCGTCGAGTGGATCGCCCGCTATCAGGAGCGGATCGAGGATTACCCCGTCCTCTCCCGGTCGAAACCGGGAGAGATCCGCGCAGCGCTGCCTCCTCACCCGCCCGAGACGGGGGAGCCCTTCGACAGGATCCTCGCCGATGTCGAGAGTCTGATCCTCCCGGGCATCACCCATTGGCAATCCCCCAGCTTCTTCGCCTACTTCCCGGCCAACGCGTCCGGCCCGGCGATCCTGGGGGAGCTTCTCTCCGCGGGACTGGGAGTGCAGGGGATGATCTGGGCGACAAGTCCCGCGTGCACGGAGCTCGAGACGCACGCGCTCGACTGGCTCGCGGAGATGCTCGGGCTCCCCGAGCGGTTCCGCTCGAGCGGCAGCGGCGGCGGGGTGATTCAGGACACCGCCTCCAGCGCCGCCCTGTGCGCGATCCTCGCCGCCCGCGAGCGCGCGACGGGACTCGAGACCAACGCGCGCGGGTGCGACGGGCGGCTCGTCGCCTACGCCTCCGCTCAGGCGCACTCCTCGATCGAGAAAGGGGTCAAGATCGCTGGGATCGGGAGCGACAACCTCCGTCTCATCCCCGTGGATGAACGCTTCGCGATGCGGGCCGACCTGCTCGCGCGGGGGATCGCGGAGGATCGAGCGGCGGGACGGAAGCCCTGCTTCGTCGTCGCGACGGTCGGCACCACATCCTCGAACGCGATCGACCCCGTCCCCGAGATTGCGGCGATCTGTCGCAGCGAGGGGATCTGGCTCCACGTCGATGGAGCGATGTCGGGGACGGCCGCGCTCTGTCCCGAGTTCCGCTGGATCCACGACGGCTTGGAACTGGCCGATAGCTACTGCGTCAACCCTCACAAGTGGATGTTCACGAACTTCGACTGCGACTGCTTCTACGTCGCCGACCGCAGGGCGCTGATCCAGGCGCTCAGCATCCTTCCGGAGTACCTCCGCAACAAGGCGACCGAGTCGGGCGCGGTGATCGACTACCGCGACTGGCAAGTCCCCTTGGGCAGGCGTTTCCGCGCTCTCAAGCTCTGGTTCGTCATACGCCACTACGGTCTCGAAGGGCTGCGCCATCACGTGCGGGAGCATGTCGGTCTCGCCCAGGAGTTCGCATCCTGGGTGAAGCGCGACGATCGCTTCGAAGTCGCCGTTCCTCCCCCGCTGAACCTCGTCTGCTTCCGGCACCGAGGAGGGGACCGGGTGAACGAGGAGATCATGAACCGGATCAACGAAGGGGGCCGACTCTACCTGACGCACACCCGCCTCGAGGGGCGGATGGTTCTCCGCTTCTGTGTCGGGCAGACGAGCACTCGCCGAAGGCATGTCGAGGAGGCATGGGCGTGGATCAGGGAGGCTGCCGAGGCGACCGGACCGTGAAAGGGAGCCGGCCTGCGCGAGCGGCCTCGAGCGGACGGCCTGCGAGACCTGGTCCTTGCGCTTTTCTGAACTTGAGTGTTGACATTGCTTCTAGCTGCGGGCACGCTAATCGGTCCGTGGCGCGGCCCGCGTGCCTCCATCCCAGGGGGTCGGCCCACCAGGCCATC
>VGJL01000078.1 GCA_016867495.1 Candidatus Eisenbacteria bacterium
AGAAGCCGTTGGCCGCGCTGGTCCGTCAGATCCAACCGCATATGCCGGTCCGAGGCGACGACGCTCCTCAGGCATCGACCCTGGATGTCTATGATCTCCACTAGGAGCCCCGCCTCCGGAAGCGAGATCTCGACCCAACTCGTCGCGATGGAAGGATAGACGCGGAAGGAGTCCCGCGCGCTCTCGCCATCGTCGACTCCCGCACCCTGGCAGAAGATGTTCGGCCAGACGGCGATGTTAGGATCTGTCTCGTAACCGGCGCTTACAGAAATCGCATCCAACCTCACGCTGTTGATCACGGTGCCGAAGCCAATCCCCGTCGCCCCGTGCAAATCCTGGACAAAGGCGAAAGTCCCATCCCCAAGTCCACGGTAGATACGGGTCTTGTCGTGGTTCGGCCCCACGTAGGCCCGCGAAAGCGCCAGGTCAAGCACCGCATCCCCGTTGAGATCTAACAAGAACGGAGCTCTGCTTGGGAATTGTGATGGCAACGGAGTGAGCGTGCCCGTGCCTGACTCATACGTGAGGATCTGAACTGCGTTCGTCGAAGAACGGCGCACAGCCAGTTCATCACCTCCGACACCATCAACATCCCCAGTCGACGGATGGTCAAAGGAATCGGCCGCGACGGGAGCTTTGTAAGTCCGGAGATTCCCAAACTGACGGTTCCCGAGATAGGGCCGCCATCGCACGATCGCCCCACCACCCGACAGGCCGCTGAGAGTGCCGACTACAAATAGATCCCTCAGACCGTCCCCCTCGAAATCGGCAACACCGATCCCGTAGATCCGCTGATATTGATCGCCGTCCTCCATGAATATGACCGGCAATCCACACTCATCTGGATTCTCAAGGCCACTCTCGCCGTTGAAGCACACGCCTGCGCAGCAGCCAGGCGCCTCCTCCATGAGTAGGTCATCTCGGCCATCTCCGTCCACGTCGCCGGCCCCGAGGGTTTCCACGACCCACCAGCTCATGCCGCTGTTCGTGAAGACCCCCGTTCCATCGTTTGCCCAAAGGTCAGCGTAGCCCCCGCCCAACGCAATGGCAACAACGTCCAAGTCGCCGTCCGCGTCACCATCGATGAGCGTGAAGAAAGAAAGAAGTCCACCCTCGGCTGCGAAACTGCTCCTCAGATGCATCCGTCCGTCCGGAGAGGCCACGAAGGCTAGATACAGGTTCCCCCGCGGCGTGATCATGTCCGTGAGACCGTCTCCGTTGAGGTCCCCGGTTCGGACGATCGAGAGGTCCCGGTCCTCCAGCGTCGGGATCGGATATCCGAACCACTCCTCACAATATCCCGTTATCGGGCCCAGCAGCCCGAGGAGCGGCATCACCAGAAGCACCAGGCGGGCGTTCATACACACCTCCCTATCCACGATCGTCAGTGAACTGCGGGACCTTCAAGAGAGCATCGGGAGAGTCCGTTTGAGATGCTGCGCCGCGAGATTGCGAGAGGATCCCCTTGGCGGCCCGCTGCGGACATGGCGCCTGAATCCGGGCTTCGTGCAGAACACCGCATCTGCGATGCACATACGGCCTCCGACCCGGGGAACTCTCACCGTCAGAGGTGTCGTGATCGAATCCGCAACAGTCTCCGGGGACCTCTAGGCACGGAACAGTATAGTTGGGCGTCTGCAGGCTGTCTAGTTCTTCCTCGCCGCGTTCTTCCTCGCCGCGTGCCGTGAAGAGCTTCCTCCGTCGCCATCCCCGGTTGCGTACCGAGCACCTCCCGGCTTACGCGCCGGAGCTCAAGCCGGTCGAGGCGGTCTGGAGCCACGCGAAACTCAATCCCCTGGCGAACTACGCTCCGCCCGACGCCGACGACCTGGCCGATGTCGCCCACCGTCATGTCTCCCGACTCCGCCATCAGCCCCGCTTGCTCCATTCCTTCATTCGCCAGACCGGCCTTTCTTTGTGACCTGTGTAGGGCATTACTTCTGCGGGAATCAATAACTCCGCACGGAGAAGCACACCGAGCTCGCCGGCCTGCGCCAGTAGGTCAGCGCACCCGAGGAGTCCCCGGCCCGCATGGAGGCTGAGGCTCGGGCCGATCAAGCGGATGCTGGAGCGTGGCGTCGACTGGCCTTGACTGCTTTCATAACAATCAATAGGCTGAACGCATATAGTTCTTGTGTTTGGTTCATCCACATGCGAAAACGCTTGGCGTGGCCTATCGGCCCACCTCCGGTCGCGGTTCCAGGTGACTTGGGGAGCATCTCGTCATGTATGAACACCTTCTCGCCGAATAGGGGAGGGCCCTTGGGCATCGAGCAATCCGCAACAGGCAGGTTTCCTGATCATTGAAAACTCAATGGAGCTGTCGAAGTCGCCGGATTCATGAGCCGAGAACATGGAGGAATCATGAGCGCGCTGCTTGTCTTTCTGTTCGTGGTGGTCATCGCCGCGCCAGCGCTCGCCGGAGATTGCGGCGATAAGCCTCTCTGCTATGAGACGAAGGACTTCGCGTTCCGCGTACTCATCGAGAAGCAGTTCAAGGCCATAGATGCAGACATGGCGAGAGTCAGGGACAGAGCGGATCCGTGGTTCGGGTCCGTCATCGACTACATGCTCGAACATCCGGAGGAGCGGCTCTACAGGGCGGCGCTCGTTCCGCTGCCCGACGCGCACGGAGTGACCATCACTTGGAATGCCGGGTTGGATCTCGAATCCGGCGAGACGGTCTGGGCAACCCAGTGGCTCGTTCCCTCGGACCATCTCTCGCCCGTCGGCCGGTCTGCCCCGAACTCCGTGTTTCTCTCAACGGCACTCCTCAAGCCGATACCGGACGGAAGAGAGTGCTACAACCTCATTCTCTGCTTTCCTGGGCGAACTGCGACTGGGAAGACATGGAGAAAAAAGGACGTCGTTGGCCTGGCGATCGAAAACCCGTCCAGCCCGCGAGTGTCCGCGGCTCAGTGACATCGGGGTGCAGCAGCACAGCCGCGGCAAACAGGCGGTCAACAGCCGCCAAAGGCAGCCGTAAGGCTACAGGGAGGAGAATCCCATGAGAGGGCTTTGCACGGTCATCATCTTCTCGGTCGCGTTGCTTGTCTTTCCCCTCGTCCCGAACGTCGAGATGAAACAGACTCCCGGCGGCACGACTGTCGAGATCTCGCCCGGCGGTCAGGCGATGGGCTGGAACCTCATTGCCGAGCTGTGCGGCATGGGCTGGGACGATATGTGTGATCTGTATTTCCACGGTGTCAGCGAGGGTTGGTGGGAGCTTTAGACGACGCCCCACCAGGCGAACACCCCGCGTACTCCGCGATTGTTCCACGTGGGCGGCAGAGAGGGCGATGTGAGGTCCGAGAGCGACCTCCGAACGTCAGCGAGGGACATGATTGCCGCGCGATGCCGATGCCCTCCTGCTCATCCGATGCCCGAGAAGAGACCCCAGAAGAGGGAGGACCCGGGTTGGAGTTGCAGTCCTAAGATCACTACCCGTGGTAGCGAACTTGATGGCTATAGCGACATCCGGATGAGCGACGTCGCCGGATGTCGCTTCCCCCGTATCATTCACGTCGCCTGCCGGTTCGGCGAGCGATGGCATCGGCCGATTCTCCCGCCGGTCAAGCGGTTGCGGATTCCTGCGAAGATCCGCGGAGCGGCAGGCTTCCTGCTCTCCTCAGATCGCGCAGGGGTTGGTTCGATCGGGGTCCGTCGGCTGCGATCGATCACGGGGAGGCAAGATCGATCTCCCTGGGGGTGTCGGCGAACATGCTGGCGCACGGGAGCTCGGCACAGACCACCGGACAACCGAGGGGGAGGGAAGGTGCGAGGCATCGGAGCTCCGCGCGTTTCCAGCATTGCCCGTGACATCGCAGCCGTGTCGCTCTCCACTCCGGGGTGGGAACCATCTTTCTATTTGAGAAGCCGGAAGGGAGTTGAGAAATGAAAGCAGCACTTGTCTTCTGCGCGCTTCTCACGACCCTCGTAGGAGTTGCGCAGGCAGATCTGCCAGATACCACGCTCGTTCCGCTGCGTGGTACGCTGTTCGTTTACGGCAACGGGCCCTTTGACGGCAGGGAGGTGTCCTTTGTCGTCACGGGCCTGAGATTGGTCGTAAGGACGTCAACTAGAGACTTCAATCTGCAGGTGTTTCCCGATCCTGACGCCACACCGCCCCCGGTTTCTCAAGAAATCCGAGAGAAGTTCGACTTCGGGGAAGAAATAGTCAGGCTCATTAGGGAAACCGATCCCACAAGTTTGGCTGAGCAGCTTGCCAGGCTCTGCACGGAGACTGGCCTCGCGGACAGCATCGTTGCGACAAGAGACAAGGATACGTATATCATTTACTGGCACGGGGAGAGCTTCGAAGTCCTCACTGTCGGGCCCGCAGGTCCTGACGAGGGACGTGCGACAAGAAAGTCAATCCGTCGCGGGAACATCGTCATGGCGAAGGTCTTTGTACGGTTGCTCAACGACGATGCGCTCGTGTTCTTTGTCACTGCAGAACGTCCTCTCCTTCCCCCGGAGATGCGCATCTATAGAGACTCGCGCAGCAAGACCTCTGCCCTGTTAGACGTCATCGACATCCTGCAAGGCCAAAGAGATCATCTCCGCATCTTGAATGGCAAAGTCGTCGACGAGCTCGGCGGGAAGTGAGGCGCGCCATGAAAGCCTGGTGGTTCATCCTCGGCTGTCTGACGCTTCTGGCGCCAGCAGCTGTTTCCGCTTGCGACTTCCCGACGTTGATCGATGTCCCTAGCGGGAACTACTTCGTCTACGAACGGACCGACGGAACGGTGATCTGGTGGACCGATGCTGATCTGTTGGTCGACTGGAAGGATGGCGGCCCGATCCTGATCGAGGGCGAGCCGTATCCGCAACCGCCGAGGTCTGTGATCGTGACCGAAGAACTAGCGCGCGTCTTCACCGAGGTTCCGGCGGTTCAACGAGCCGTCCAACGGGGCGACCCTTTGATTGCAGCGGTCGGTTCATACCTGGGAGAACGCGACGCCATCAGCCGTGAAGCCTACCGAACCTGGCTGACTGTCTGGCCGACGGCCGAGGCGCGTACTGCCGCAGAACAGACTGCTCTGATCTACCGGAACGCGCCGATCATCGATTCGGTCCGGGTTGACTCAGTGACACCTGAGTATGTCAAACTGATCGTGTTCTGGACCGGCGCCGACCCGGAGCCTGCTTGCTTCTATGTCGACGCCAAGCGTCCGCCGGACGATCAGACTGACCGCCGGACATTAACGCACGACGCCGCCTGTCAACTGGTCCTCTCGCTTCAGTCCTTCCTTGGGAAGACCGGCGACCACGCAAAGGTCTACCTTTTGACCGAGGGCGGGCGACAGAAGCTGGCCGGACCGTCGGCCGACAACTACGTCAGCCGACTCAGGGGCAGGTAGACGTCCTGCGCGCGGCACTAGGTCTCTGCCTGCTCCTGGCCTTAGCCGGGCCGGCCTTCGGATCGCCGAGCGCAACGTTCCCAACCTGGCCACAGCGGGAGCGATTCATCTCGGCTCGATCAACCAGTTGGGCGACGAACAGCAGAACGGGCAGCATCGACGAGTTCCCGCTTGAGCCGGGGCGGTGGACGTTCAAGGTCTACACGCCTCCGGATCCGATACCAGGCCGGCCCGCCGAGTCCATTTACAGCCGGGCGCCAAGTCCCTACCGGATCCGAGTCACGATCTACCGGCCGGTAGCCGACGTCCCGGCCAGCAACGCCACGGACCAACTTCAGCTCGCCGTCAGCTCCCAGACCGGCTTGGTTTCTGGCAGCGGACTCGAACAGTCCGGAACGCGCGCCCTCTACGACCCGGCCGGCCGTCAAAGCTGGAACCGCCCGGTTCCGGCACAGCAGGAATGGTGGTCCGAACGGATCAACGGCGTCGCCAGGGGTGTATACTTCGCCCGTTTGATGGCTGGTCCTCAGACCGCCGCCATCCGGAAAACGGCCGGCGTCCGATGAAGGAGGCAGTGATGAATACAAGGTCGTTTCTCTGGATCGCCATCAGCCTCCTGCTGATGGCCAGCTCGGCCCAGGGATGCAACAACAAGGTCCAGCCGCCGACACCTGACGGAGCTGTGATGGGCATTGTCACGGCAATCGAGAAGACGGAAACCAACGGGTTGGGGTGGACGGTCTATTCCGTACAGGTCGTGCAGGATTCGAGCTACACCGGCGTGCTTACCCCCGCCGCACGCGGCGAGACCATCCATCTGCGCACCCCCGGCGTGGACGGCTGGGCGGAGGTGACGTATCCGGGCTGGACCGCCACGACGGTGTCCATGTCGCGGGACGAGACCATCCGTACCCAGTACATAATCTCCAGCAACGGCAGCCGCATCCCGACGGTGAAGTACACCGTGTGGAAAAAGGGGTTGGAGTGGCAGAGGCAGTCGTCAGCCATTGCTGCGACCAACTTCGAGTCGTGGCTGATGGACTCTCGAAACATCCCAGCTTTCGGTGATTCCCTTCAACTGTATGCCAGTACCTGGGTGCCGGAGGTGTTCGCGGATCCGATCCCGAACTCTGACAAGCACCCGCAGCTCAACTGGCTGACCGCCTATGGCAGCCTCATGATCTCGCCGGGAAACCGCATCGGAACCCTGCGTGAGGTCAAGCAGAAAGAGGCCGTTTCCATGGAGAGGAGGTGACTTACATCGGATTACCCTAGTGGGCCGCGGCATGAGCCAGCCCACCAACACCGAAGCTCGTCATCATGGCAGCGTTCATCGTCATCATCGGGCTCACCATCGGATGCGAGGGACCCTCGGAACCGACCGAGACGGTGGCGACAACTGCCCGCCCCCGACGGACCCGAGCAGAAGGTCGGGCCGCCTCAGATGCTCAGTCTGGTCATGCCTCCGCATAGACCCTTGCGCGCTCAAGGGACTGCTGCGCCTTCGCAGAGTCGGCGTGCGTCTCTTGCAGCGCATTCTCAAGGACTGCACCGTCTTGAAGAACTTAGGGCGGTCCGAGAAGGCATTGGAGACAAAGGTCTCAAGTCCCGGAGGGCCGTTCGTTGCCGTAGAGACTATGTAGATGTCTGGAGGTTCTGCGTGGAGTATGAGAAGTGGGATCGCGGCGAGCGCTGCGACAAGGAGGGGATCCCCCCGGTTACTGGTACCTTACCTTGTTCTGGCAAGATTGACCTGAGTGTAGTTTCCGAACCTGAGCTCAATCCGGATTGGTCCTCCTTTCTCTAGGAGGGAGAGGTTCTTCACAAACAGGGCGAAGTCTTCTCTTGTCATGGCTACCTGGGCGCTCGGGATCGCCACGGTTTCATTCAGTTCAACCCAGTACTCGTCTTCCGTGCCTTCCCAGCTAATCCAAAGGACTTGCTGGCGAGAAGAGCTTTCGACAGTCGAGTCGAGCCGGACATCTCGCACCAGCCGACTTTTGAGTAGTAGGTTCATGGAGTGCATTGCAGCCTCTGGTGGAGTCAAGTCTTTGATGTTGGCTGCATAGAGGTCTTGAGCTTCCTTGGCAAGTGATTGTTTCATGCTACTCCACGTCAGACAGGCTTGGTTCCAGACAGTCTCAGCATCGCCAGGATGGGTGCTCACGTAGTCGTTGATGTAAGGCACATTCCCGTACAACTTCTGAAGCGAGTCCACAGGATACGTTGTCGGCGGGGATGCCGGATGGGGCTTGTACACGTTACCATTGATGGAAGTGATGCCGTGCCGCCATTCCAGCAGGACCTTGGCGCCGCCAGAATAGACCCTTTCAGGAGACAGCCACGTCTGGTAGACGAGCTCGTTGCCGTTTCCGATCATGATTGCAGCAGACAGGTTCTGAGTTGAAGTGTTCGTTGCGCAGCCTGGCACCGTCAAGATGCTCAAGAGGCACAGATCGAGGATGAACATCCGGGCATTCATGGGTTCCTCCAGTCCGGCGCTTGCTTCATCGTCGGCTTCTTTGCTTGTCTGTACGCTTGACGTTGATGTTCGACAGCATCCAGTTGCCAGTACTCACATATCTTCTTTAGCAGGGTACAACTCTCCGTCCTCCAGTACAAGGAGTTGGACCTTGTCCGCTGATGTGTTGATGAGGTGGAACCATCAAGGAACTCACCGCAATACCGACACTTGATCGCCTCATCCTGAATCTCCTCTGCGGCAGCCAGAGGGAAGGGATGGCCTTGAGAGGAACCGACCAGGGATGGCCGGCCGCTTCCCAGACCGAAGCAAGCACGTCGATCACCGAGCGACTGTTTGTAGAACTGCGCGGCATCCAGGTTGGTGGGGACGATCTGCGGGCCGCGGGCCGTTGAGCAGCCCGATGGCGCACTTCCGGTTGTAGCCGCAGACTCGGCAGAACTCGTCAGGATCTTGCCCTTCTGACCCGGCCTGCTACGCCGGTAACGGTCCCAGACGGCGCGATGCGATCCGATGACCCATCCGCCCCCCTGTGCTAGGATCCTCCGCGGACAGGAGGACCCATGAACGAAGCTATCGCGACTGGCGTGGATGCAGTCCGCTGGGATCTGACCCATCTCTACTCCGGCCCCGAGGATCCGAACATCGCCGGCGACGAGGCGACGGTCGATCGGCTGGTCGAGGACTTTCAGTCCTACAGAGGGAGCCTCTCGCAGCCGACCGTCGGGGCGGCGCACGTCGAGAAGGTCCTCAAGGAGTACGAGAAGATCCAGTTCCAGGCCGACCGGCTCGTCGTCTTCGCCGCCCTCGCCGCCGCGGCGAATCAGGAGGACGAGAAGCTCGCCGCGCTGAACGCGCGGATGCGCGAGCGGCAGAGCCGCTGGAGCGCGCGCCTGGTCTTCGCCGAACTCGAGCTGCGCAGGCTCCCGGTGGATGTCCTGGCGAAGCTCTCGGACAACCCGGCGCTCAAGCGCTACCGGCATTACCTGCGCTACCAGATGTCCCTCGCCCCGCACACGCTCTCCGAGGCGGAGGAGCAGATCATCCTGAAGAAGAACATCGGGGGGCGCGACGCGCAGGTCCGCTTCCGCGAGGAGTACGCCGCGCGGCTCAACTTCGGGAGTCTCTTCATAGACGGCGTCGAGAAGCCGATGACCTTCGCCTCTCTGATCGCCCTGCAGGAAGGGGAGGACCCCGAGCTGCGCTTCAAGGCCAGACAGCGGATCAACGAAACGTTCCACGCGCAGATCCGGATCTTCGGCTTCCTCTATGGGAACGTCGTCAAGGATCACGGGGTCGAGCAGGAGATCCGCTCCTACGCGGAGCCGATCGATGTCGAGAACGTTCCGAACGAGATCCCGAGCCAGGTCGTTCGCAACCTGCTGGACGCGGCCCGCAGGAACCTCCCGGTCCTGCACGGCTACTACCAGTACAAGGCCGGCAAGCTGGGGGTCCCGCGCCTGCGGACCTGCGACCTGATGGCCCCCTATCCCGGGATCGCTCCCGTCGCGATCCCCTGGTCGGACTCGAGGGATCTCGTCCAGCAGGCGTTCGCGCGCCTCGATCCGTCCTTCGGCGAGGAAGTGGGGCGCTTCTTCGAAGAGGGACGGCTCGACGCCGCCCCCCGCCGGGGGAAGCGAGGAGGGGCCTTCTGCGCCCCCGTCCCCGGGCACAAGCCGCACATCCTGATGAGCTACGTCGACACGATGAGCTCGCTCGTGACGCTCGCCCACGAGCTGGGGCACGGCGTTCACTTCGTCCTGAGCGGCTCGGCGCAGACCTATCTCCAGGCCTACAGCATGAGCAAGGTGATCGCCGAGACGGCCTCCGAGTTCGGCGAGTGCCTCCTGCGGGACCAGATCATCGAGACCTCCAGCGACGCCAACCTGCGCAAGCAGCTCCTGGTCAAGGAAGCCGAGAGGTTCATCGGCGTCGTCCACAGGCAGCTTCTCTTCACCGAGTTCGAGATCGCCGTCCATGAGAAGGCGGCGCGCGAGCCGCTGACGGCCGAGGGGCTCTGCGAGCTGTGGGAGAAGATGGCGCGGCTCCACTATGGTCCCCATGTCGAGCCGATCGAGAACGACCGGGTCGGATGGGCCGCCGTGGGGCACTTCGTCTTCAATCCCTTCTATTGTTACAGCTACGCGCTGAGCCAGGTCGTCGTCCTGGCTCTTTACCGGAAGTGGAAGCGGGAAGGACGGAAGTTCCTTCCCCACTATCTCGATCTCCTGCGCGGCGGATGGAGCGGGACGCCGCAGGATCTGCTGGCGCAGGCCGGGATCGATCTCCTGGATCCCGGGGTCCTCGACGAAGCCTTCCGCGAGTTCGAGGATCGGATCCGCGCGGCCCAGGAGGCGATCGGGTAGGGGCGGAAGTGACCAGGAAGATCCGCAGTCCAATCTGGTGGGCGACGTGGGCGGTCGCGATCGGGCTCTTGCTATGCGTCCCGCCGCACGCATCGGCCCTCGCCCCCGGCGATCCGGCGCCCGCGTTCCGCCTGCCCAGCATCATCGAGGGGGAGGCGGAAGTCGGTTCGGAGATCTTCGCCGAGGCGCCCGTGACCGTCCTGATCATCTGGGATCGCGGGTGTTCGCATTGCCGAAGCGTGGCGCTTCAATCGACGGTCCTATCGGATTCCCTTCTGCCGATGGGCGGACAGGTATTCGGGATCCTGCTCGGGCCCGACGACCCGCAGATCCTGCGCGATCTCTTGTGGGACAAGGAGATCGTGACGCCGCATCTGTGGGACTACGCGCGCAAGAGCGCCTCCGCGTATGAGCTTGGATTCCGGCATATCGGCATCTTCGTCATCGATCGCGGGGGAACGATCCGGGCGGCGTTCGACGACAAGGTCCCGGATCTGATCAGCCCCGTCATGCCGGTCGCGCGCGTGGTGGTTCGCGCGGAGGCGCCGGAGGGGGACAAGCCGCGGCCAGTCGATCGAGGGGCAGCCGAAGAGGATAGGACGCAGCCGGCCGAGCAAGGCGCATCGCAAGAGGCCGGAAGCCTGCGGCCCGTGCGCATGGCCGCGCGGCCCGAGGCGGGGAACTTCGCGAGCCCTTCGGGATGGCCCGCGCTGCGCGTCGATGGACGCATGCGACTCATCTCGACCGAGGGAGCGCGTCCCTTCGACACCGGCCTCTATGGCGAGGAGCTTCAGAACGGCGCGCTGCTCCTGCACCGGTGGGATCTCAGGCTGGCCTGGAACCTCGCGAGGGGGATCACCTTCGAGCCCTGGCTCCGCGTCAGCAACGAGGACGAAGCGTATCTCACCGAGGGGGCCGAGCAGTTGAGCAGCCGCCACGGGACGGCGACGTTGAGGATGCAGTCGGGCGCTTTCTCGGCAGCGCTCGGCGCCTATGCGCTTCGCGTCTCTCCCTTCGCGCTTCAGCGATGGGACGCGGAGGATGCGCCGCCGATAGGGGGCGGGGCGAGCGGATGCGGCTGCGGTCCCGGGTCCGGCGGAGTCAGCTACCGGAGCCAGGAGATCCTCGGCCCCGATTACACCTTCGAGGGGGCGAGCGCGTCGTGGACGCATCGTTACGCGCGCGTGCGCGGCTTCATCGCCATTCCGCGGTGGGAGCAGGCGGCCGTCCAAGAGGGGGATGCCTACCAATCGCGCGAGCCGAGGTTCCGGAGGATCCTGCACGGGGGAGTGATCGACTTCGGCAAGGCCGGGACGGAAGAGCGCGCCTACGGGCTCGCGTCGCCGGTCGGGCTCCGCCTCGGATTCGTCGGCGCG
>VGJL01000079.1 GCA_016867495.1 Candidatus Eisenbacteria bacterium
GGGCAGCGAGACGATCGATCACTTGGCGTACGGAGAGATCGCGGCCGCTCACCACACGTAGCGTACGCCCAGCCCGAAGTTCGTCCCACTCAGATCGAGGTCGACGGGGGGATCGCCCGGAGAGACCCACGTCAGATCGAAGTCGTCGAGCCGCAGAGTCCGATAAGCCGCGCTACCGACTATGCCTAGGTGGCCGGTGACGACCCGGTCCAGTCGGAGCGACGCCTCGAGGCCGACCGCGCTGTCCGTTCCCGATTGCCGCCAGCTCTCCTCGGTCTCGATGTACCGCCCACTCATGTAACCCGCGCCTGCCCCAACCTCCATGCCGATCCCCGCGACTCCCAGAGGTGATCGCCCGAGGAGCAGGACGTAGCCTCCGCTCAACTCGATCTTCGCGCGAAACGCGCCGCCGGCGCTGCGTCCGGACGCGCTTCCCTGCGCCATCTGGAAGCCCGCCGTGACACCAACGTGGGGTGCGAAGAACAGACTTGCCTCAATGCCTCCCCCCTGGAGAGTGCGAAGGGCGCCGATGTCTCCATCCCACGTGGCATTGATCCATTCGATGTAGTCGTTGAGCCGCCCCAACTCGGGACGGATGACCTGATACTGCCCCGTTACGGCGAACCGTGGGGGGATGTAACCACTGACTGCCGACTTCCTGTCGTCGATCGCCACGGGCGTTTCACCCCATCCAAATGTCGTCTTGGCGCTTCCGGAGGAATAGGCGCCGTCGAGTTTCGTGACCTTGTTGAAGAAGAGCTGCGTGTCGCCAGGCTGGTACGGCTTCATGTCGAATCCGGCATTGACGAGCTTCTGATGGAGCCGCCTCGTGATCTCCGTTGCGCTCGTTCCCCTCTCGAACTCCTCCGTGAGGACGATCTCCTGGCCGCCCTGGGTCGCGGACACCGAGATCGTGACCTTGTTGGTCGTCGTCCCGCCCGTTCCTCCCGAGGCGTCACCCTGTGTCACGAGGATCTGGATCGACCCCGGCCCGTGTGGAGGGAATGTCGTCGGTCGCGCGGGTGTCCGCCCTGTCGGCACCGGCCGGGGGGGGTGGCGTCGGCTTGGGAAGCCTCGGAAGCCGGCCCGTGATCACGGGCGGGGGAGTGGGCTGTGGCGTCCGGCCGGGCGGTGGCGGCGGCACGAAGAAAGCGACAGGCAGCTTCCCATTGAGCGATGTTCCCACCCTCACCTTCTTCACGTTCTTGATCTTTAGACGGGACTTTGCCTGTCCGTCGTCGTGCCGCGGCCCGTCCACGCTGAACCCTTTCTGCCGGAGGGCGTCGGCGAAGTAGGTCGTGACGGCTCGCGCGTGGGATCCCTGGGGAAACGTGTAGGTGAGGACCGTCACGTTTCCGGCGTTGTCCTCCACCTCCACGCGAACCGTGGTGCCCTCTTTGGCATCCAGCTCGCCGTTCGCGTTGCAGAGGACGTTGAACTCGATCTCGACCTCGTTCTCTTGCGTCTCCTCGGCTCGAGGAGCCGGGGGCAGGAGCACGAGCAGCGCGGCGGCGGTACCGAGGATGGTCGGCTTGAGCTTCATGGCGTCACCTCCCGCGGTGGCCCCCCTCCCCCGGCCACCAGGCAGAGGCAGGGATCGTTAGCAACCGGTTGCGTCGCGAGGTGCTGAAGCCAGCGCAGCAGCATCATACCAAATCCACCCGCGTCCCGCTCCATCGCCCGGTCCGTCCGGGCGTCACCGGCCGAGGCGGTTCTCGGGGTCTCAACTTCGACTGAATCCAAGGGCAGGCAAGCGCCGTAGTAGGAGGCAGAAACTGGGGCTAGACCGGATTGACTTCGCCCGAGAAACGGGCGGGCGCGCTGCCTCGCCGCGCCCACCCTACTTCCATCAGTCCCTGAAGAGCGCTCGGAGCGTCCCCCAGGTGGTCGCCCGCGTCGGGACGCTCGGCATCCAGTCGATCACGCGGATCTGATCGATCCAGAAGCGGCAGTCGGGATCGGTGCCCGACGATGTGTTGATCAGGACCCGGTAGAAGTTCCTGTTCGGGTTGCCATGCGCCCGGTCGGCGACGACCTGCGAACCATCAAGCCATGCCGAGTAGGTCCCCGCATCCATGTCGAAGGCCACAAGGATCGGCAAAGGCCGCCCGGTCGGGCAGGGAATCCCCTCGGCCGCCGTCCCGCTCAGATCCGTCAACGTGATCGTGCCGTCGTTCTGCGGCCGAATGCGCAGCAGTGCCTGCCACTGGGCCGGGTAGAGCTCGATGTAGGGCTGGCAACTCTCGCCGACCTGCTCGTACCAGAGATCCATGATGATCACGACGAGGCCGGTCGAGACCGACGCGGTGGGAAGCTCAAAGCCCAAGTTATGCGGGTACGGGACATCCGTGTCGTGAACTTCGAGACACGGGGTCGGGAACGGGGTCGATCGGACGATCGCATCGACCTTGTCGCCAATCCAGGTGGCTTCGCCGATGGCCGTGCCCCCTGTTCCGAGCGGGGCGTCGATCTCCTTGTCGTCGAAGGTGACCGACAAATAGGTCTGATCCGCGCGCGAAGCCCATGGAACGACGACCATGCAGAGAGGGAGGGCGAAAGCGGCAAGGGGGATGCTCCTGATGTGCTTCATGACTCGCGGCCTCCTGTGCGGTAGTGCTCGATCGCCCCGGCGCTCCAGGCCGCGCGACCTGGGCGGGGCCTCGGACTTCGCGCGCCCCACTATCGCGAGACTGCGCTGATGGGTCAAGCAGGATCGCCGATGACGGCGGGGGGGCTACAGTGATCGCGCGCCGCGCGCCCCAGGTCAGTCCCAGATCCCGAGGAACGCCTTTCCATCCTCCGACGCGTGCTTGCGCGGATCCCAGGGAGGCTCCCAGACGAGCTCGATCTTGGCCTTCCGGACACCGGCGGCGCGGCGGACCGCCATCTCCGTCGCGCCGAGGATCTGAGGTCCCATGGGGCACATCTGGCTGGTCAGCGTCATGGTGACCGTGACCTCGCCGGCATCCTGATCGATGCCGATCCCGTAGACGAGGCCGAGATCGAGGATCGACAGACCGAGCTCGGGATCGGTCACGGGGCGCAGAACCTGACGGATCCCATCCTCGGTGATCCGAACGCCGGAGTCGGCCTTCTTCCCGCCCGATTCCCTCACCCGCGCGCCTCCTCCGTTGTGGCCGCGGCGTCCTGCGCGTCCTCTCCACCCCGCTCACGCGCGCGCAGCGACTCGCGAAGAGTCATCCAGGGAAGCATGGCGCACTTGATCCGCACGGGAAACCTGGCCACGCCTCTCAGTGCATCGAGATCCCCGAGATCCAGATCGCCGGCGGGCTCCTCTCCGCGCAGCAGAGCGCGGAACGCCTCGATCAGCCGTTCGGCCTCTCCCCGAGTCCTTCCCGGAAGCAGATCGGCCAGCATCGATCCCGACGCGACGCTGATCGCGCACCCGCGGCTCTTCACCTGGACCTCCCGCACGACGTCGCCATCCATCGCCAGCGCGACGAGCACCTCGTCCCCGCAAACGGGATTGAAGCCGCGGCGCTGCACGTCCGGAGCGGGCAGCGGTTCCCTGCCGCGCGGACTCCGATAGTGATCCAGCACGACATCCCGATAGAGCGCGTCAAGTTCGGCGAACGGCTTCTCCAAAGTAGGATCTCGCCTCCGAAAGGGCCGCGACGAGCGCGTCCACGTCCGCCGCGTCGTTGTAAAGGTAGAAGCTCGCGCGGGCGGTCGCCTGCGCACCGAGCCGTCGCATGAGCGGCTGAGCGCAATGATGCCCCGCCCTGATGGCTACCCCGTTCATGTCAAGGATGGTCGCCAGATCGTGGGGATGGACCGTCGCGTCCGAGAATGAGATCACCCCTGTCCGCTCGGCCGGCGACCGAGGGCCGTGAATCTGGAGTCCTCCGATCGCCGACAGCCTCTCGAACGCATAGCCGGTCAGCTCGATCTCGTGCGCGCGGATCGCATCCATGCCGATGGACTCGAGGTAGTCGAGCGCAGCTCCGAATCCGACGACTCCCGCGATGTTCGGCGTGCCGGCCTCGAATTTCCACGGGATCTCGTTCCAGGTGGCCGCATCGAGCGTGACCTCCCGGATCATCTCCCCGCCCCCGAGGAACGGCTCCGCCTCCTCCAAGAGATCGGGCCGGGCCCAGAGGACGCCAACGCCGGTAGGACCCAGCATCTTGTGCGCCGAGAAGGCAAGGAAGTCGACGCCGAGATCGCGTAGATCGATCGGCAGGTGCGGCACGCTCTGCGCTCCGTCCAGCAGGACCGGGACTCCGCGCGCTCGGGCGATCGAGACGATCCTCGTGATCGGGTTGATCGTGCCGAGGACGTTCGAGGCATGCGTCAGGGCGAGGATGCGCGTCCTCGGCCCGATCAGGTCTTCGAGCCGATCGAGGATCAGATGCCCTTCATCGTCGATCGGAACATGCCTGAGAACCGCTCCCGCCCGCCTGGCGATCATGATCCAGGGGACCAGATTGCTGTGATGCTCCATCTCCGTGAGGAGGATCTCGTCGCCCGGCCGGAGCCGGGGCTCGACCCAGGCTCGCGCGGCAAGGTTGATCGCCTCGGTGGCGTTGCGCGTGAATACCACTCCCCGCGGGTCGTCGGCACCGATCATGCGGGCGACGCGCGCGCGCGCGGCTTCGTAGGCCTCGGTCGCCTCCTCGGCGAGCTTGTGGATTCCTCGGTGCACGTTGGCGTTCGACCGAGCGTAGTAATCGGCGAGCGCGTCGATGACGACCTGGGGCTTCTGCGTCGTCGCGGCGCTGTCGAGATAGACGAGCGGTCGCCCGTTCACCTCGCGCCGCAGGATCGGGAAGTCGCCGCGTATCCGCGCCACGTCCAGCGAAGCCGCCGTCGGGCCGCCGCCGGCCTCGAGCCTCCCGTCCCTACGCGTCGAGGCCGACATAGACGTGATCTCCGATCACCTTGGTCGGGAAGGCCCGAACCGGCGCGATCGCCGGCATGCGGAGGGCCACCCCCGAGCGGATGTCGAACCGGGCGCCGTGACGCGGGCACTCGATGGCCATCTCATCGATCCTCTGCGCGTCCAGCGGACTCTGGTCGTGGGAGCAAACGTCCTCGATGGCGTAGAACTCCCCGCCGGCGTTGCACACGACGACCCTATCTTGCCCGATCGTGACGGCGCGGCACTCCCCTGCGGGAATCTCATCCGTGCGGATCGCCTGCGTGTATGCCGTGCTCATGGCCTCGTGATCTCCGCCGCGCGCGCGGCGAGCTCGCCCATGATGGTTTCGGTTTCATCGCTGCCGAGATGGCTCAGCGTCTCCTCGAGGAATCCGAGGATGACCATCTCCGTCGCCTTCGCCCGCGAGAGGCCCCGGCTCTCTAGGTAGAAGAGCTGGTCCTCGTCGATGGGACCCGCCGTCGCGCCGTGCTTGCATCTCACCTCATCGGTCAGGATCTCGAGTTCGGGAATCGACTCGGCTCTGCAGCCGTCGGACAGAAGGAGGTTCCTGTTCTCCTGGAAGGCCTCGCAATACGGGGCCTCCTCGGCGATGCGGATGAGCCCGGTGTAGGCCGAGCGCGCGCGGCCCCCGAGAACCACCCGGAGGTTGATGTCGCTGTGGGTCCGGGCGACACGATGGTCATGGACCGTGTGATGGTCCGCCCTCTGCGCCCCGTCGCACAGGACGAAGCCCGACATGCGGCTCTCGGCTCCCTCTCCGTCCATCAGAACGCCGAGATCCGCCTTGTACAATCCTCCGCCGATCGAGGCGATCGCCGTCCGCAGACTTGCATCTCGCCCTAGCCGCGCCCGGAAGGTCGCGTGGGCGACCGCTCCTCGTCCGAGCCGCTGAAGCCTCACGTAGCGGACCCGGGCTCCTTCCCCGACGAAGAGCTCGGTCACCATGCTGGCCCACGACGACTCTCGGCCGTCCGGCCCGCGCGACTCGTCCACGATCGTCGCTTCGGCGCCCTCCTCGACCAGGATCAGATGCCGGAAGGCGCGGAAGGAGCCCCGCGGCGGCGCGCTGATCAGGCGGATCGGATCCTCGATCCGGACTCCGCCAGGCAGATGGACGAAGTGCCCCGCGCTCCATGCTGCCATGTTCAGGGCTTCCGGCTTTCCGAAGACGGACGGGACCAGCGCGCCCAGCTTCTCGCGAACGAGCGTGTGGTCCTCGCGGATCGCGTCGACCAAGGGGATGGCGATCGCGCCCGCGCGGCGGGCCGACTCGGAGAGGACGACTTCGGCTGACGCCCGAGGCTCCACTGACGCCCGAGGGATGAGCGCGGCTTCCGGCAAGAGCGCGGCCGGGTCCGTGTAGCGCCAGAGGTGGCGCGCCCGATCGGGCATCGGAAGCCCGTCGTGGATCTTCCATGCCTCCTCGCGCGAGCGCTTGAGCCACTCCGAACCGCTCCCGATCGGACCGGCGTTCCCTCCCGACCCGCCGCTCGCCGACCCCACGGCGCTCGAACCTTCCCGCGCCTCCTCCCGGATCATGCGTTCTCCGGTCATCCGACCGATCCCTCCAGCTCCATCTCGATGAGCCGATTGAGTTCCACCGCGTACTCCATCGGCAGCTCCTTCGTGAACGCCTCGATGAACCCGTTCACGATCAGCGTGCGCGCGGACTGCTCGCTCAAACCCCGGCTCATCAGGTAGAAGATCTGCTCGTCCCCGATCCTGCTCACGCGCGCCTCGTGCTCCATCCGGACATCGTCCTCCTCGATCTCCATCGTGGGGTAGGTGTCGGAGCGGGAGATCGAATCGAGGATCAACGCGTCGCACTGGACGGAGACCTTGCAGTTCGTGGCCCCTTTGTGGACCTTGGCCAGGCCTCGGTAGGAGGAGCGGCCTCCGTCCTTGGAGATCGACTTGGACGTCACGGTGCTGCTCGTGTTCGGGGCTGCGTGGATTACCTTGGCGCCTGCGTCCTGATGCTGCCCCTTCCCCGCGAAGGCGACCGAGAGGATCTCGCCCCGCGCGCCCTCGCCTGCGAGGTAGACGCAGGGGTACTTCATCGTGAGGCGCGAGCCGATGTTCCCGTCGACCCACTCGACGACCGCGTTCCTGTGCGCGACCGCCCGCTTGGTCACGAGGTTGTAGATGTTGTTCGACCAGTTCTGGATCGTCGTGTACCGGATGTAGGCTCCCTCCATGGCGATCAGCTCGACGACGGCCGAGTGGAGCGAGTCGGTGGAGTAGACGGGGGCAGTGCATCCCTCGATGTAGTGCACCCTCGATCCCCGGTCCGCGATGATCAGCGTCCTCTCGAACTGCCCCATCTTCTCGGCGTTGATGCGGAAGTAGGCTTGCAGCGGCATCTCGACCTTCGTGTCGGGCGGCACGTAGATGAACGAGCCCCCCGACCAGACGGCGCTGTTGAGCGCGGCGAACTTGTTGTCCTTCGGAGGGATCACGGTCGCGAAGTAGCGCTCGACGATCTCCGGGTGCTCGCGCAGGCCGCTGTCCATGTCCATGAAAAGGACGCCCTGCTTGGTGAGATTCTCCTGGACGGAGTGATACACGACCTCCGACTCGTATTGGGCCGAGACGCCCGCCAGGAACTTCCTCTCGGCCTCCGGGATGCCGAGGCGGTCGAAGGTCTTCTTGATGCCGTCCGGGACATCGTCCCAGGTCCGTCCCCGCTCCTCGATCGGCTTGATGTAGTAGTAGATGTCCTCGAAGTCGATCGACTCGAGTAGCGCCGTGTTTCCCCAGCGGGGCATCGGCTTCTCGAGAAAGGTGTCGAGAGCCTGGTGCCGCAGCCGGCGCATCCAGTCCGGCTCCTTCTTCATCCGCGAGATCATCTCGACCACCTCGTGATCGAGGCCCTTGCGCCCCTTGTGGAAGTACTCTTCGGGGTCGCGGAAGCCCCACTTCTCGGCGTAGTCGCCGCGGATATCCGCTTCCGGACGCGGTCGCCTCGCCTCAGCGGTCGGCGCCTGCGCTACTTGCTTCCTCTCATCCATCGATGGTCACCTCTCGACGCCGGGCCTCTCGGCCTTCGCCGCGGCGCCGTCCGGCACGCTCGTCACGAGGTCCGGGCCGTTACTTTCCTTTTCGATCCAGTCGTATCCGAGCGACTCGAGCTTCCCCACCAGATCGGCCCCTCCCGACTCGACGATCCTCCCCTCCATCAGGACGTGCACCCGGTCGGGCATGACATGGTTGAGGAGGCGCTGGTAGTGGGTGACGAGCAGGACTGCGGAGGCCTGCCCGCAGACCGAGTTGATGCCGTGGGCCACGGTTCGCAGAGCGTCGATGTCGAGGCCCGAGTCGGTCTCGTCCATGAGGGCGACGACCGGCTTGAGCATCGCCATCTGGAGGACCTCGATCCGCTTCTTCTCCCCGCCGGAGAAGCCCTCATTGAGGGAACGTCCTGGGAAGCTCGATTCGACTCCCAGGAGCGCCATCGCCTCGGCCAGCTCCTTGCGGAACTCTCGGATCGGCACGTCCGTTCCGCGGCGGGCGTTCACCGCGGCGCGGATCACATTCGCAACGCTCACGCCCGGAATCGCCACAGGATACTGGAACGCGAGGAAGAGGCCGCGCCGCGCGCGCTCGTCGGCCGGGAGTCCGGTGATCTCCTCCCCCGCGAGCCAGATCCTCCCCTGCGTCAGCTCGTAGGCGGGATTCCCCATGAGGGTGCTCACGAGGGTGCTCTTGCCCGACCCGTTGGGGCCCATCAGGGCGACCTTTTCCCCGGCTCGCAGCTCGAGGCTCACGCCCCTGACGACTTCCTTCCCCTGGACGGCGACATGGACATCCTCGCAGGCGAAGATCGCGCCCTTGCTGTCTGCTTCTCTCATCCCTCTAGGCCTCCTCTGCTTCGCGCGCGCCCTTCACTCCGAGGACGGCGTCGCCTTCCCACTTGCTCCCGAGCCGTTGCCGCGCCGCGTCCTCCGTGGTCACGAGATCGGCGACAGTGACCTTGCCGAGGGCCGAGCGGACGAGATCCTCGACCGCGATCCACAAGGAGCGGACAGAGCAATCCCTCGCGCGAACGCAGACGCGCTCGCTCCCTGTGTAGCTCGCGCAGTTGCGGCGATCGAAGACGGGGCCATCCAGCGCGATGAGGGCATCCGCGAGGCTGATCTCGTCGGCGGGGCGCGCGAGCGTGTAGCCGCCGGTGCGGCCTCGCACGCTGGTCACGATCCCGGCAATCCTTAGCCGGCGCAGAAGCTTCGCCGTATTCGGGATCGGCATCCCCTCCCGCGCGGCGATTTCGGACAGCGTCAGTCCGCGACCGCCACCGTTGCCGCGCGCGAGTTGAATCAGGCACCTGAGCCCGTATTCCTCACCGGCAGTGACTTTCATTGGATCCTCCCGGTTACGCCCCTTGTCGCCGAGTCCATGTGCGCCCCTCTCCTAGCCGCAGTATGCGTAATCTTCACTATATAGTCAATAAATAGTTTCACGCGCCCCGCCGGCCCCTCGTCCTCAACGCATTGCCATGAAATCAAATACGGGGGGCCCTGGCCGTCCACCCAGGCAGGATTCCCTCGGACGCCGCAGGCAGATTGCCCTCGGACGCCACGGAAAGAGCCGCCGCCGGTCCAATCCGGCGACGGCTCAAGGCAAGATCAGCCCGTTTCTGGCTGGCGGGATCCGATCCCGCCTCGCGGGCTCGCCAAGGGGTGGCGGCCTGCGCCGCCTCGCGTCTCTCTAGAAGCGCACCCCCGCGAACAAGAGGAGTATCGAAACCGACTGTTCAGCCTCGAAATCCTCTCCGCGCCCCGAGTAGCCGCTTATCGACACCTCGGTCTCGCCATCGACCTCCGGCTCACCCAAGGAGAGGTACCGGAGACCGAAGACCCCCTTCTGCCCTACGACGATTCCTCCCCCGATGGAGAACCCGAAGCTCGTTCCCATGTCGAAGGTCGTCTCGGAGCTGCCTCTGAAGCAGTTGGAGTATTCGCAGTACTCCAGGTCGAACTCATACTTCGGGAACTTCAGGATGTTCATGCCGACCTGCCCGAACCCAAACATGCTGAAACCGGGCGATGTTTCGGCCTCGTACTTGAGCCCCACCAATATAGGGACATTGTAGTAGGAGCCGACATCGAAGTTGTCGATCTCCGCGCAGACGTATTCCCCGTATTCGCCGAAGCACCATTCCCCCTCGAGCGCATCCTCGATCTCATCCTCATCCACGCCGTTCATGAGGAAGAAGATGCTCCCCGTGACCGACAGCCCCGGCGAGTTGAGGGGGAAGTCCCCCTCAAAACCAATCCCGAGCCCCGTCTTTGCAAGACCCGCGTCCGACCCCGAGTCGTCGCCAAAGTCCCCTTGAGGAAGTGAAAGCCCTCCATACAAGGTGAAGCTCGGCCCCATCCCCATCTCGTCCTGCGCAACAACAGGACCGGCCAATGTGAAGGCCACGAGAAGCGCTAATCCCACTGCCTTCGATCTCATGAGATCCCTCCCCTTCTCAGTACAGGAATCGCTCGCTCAGCCGGAAGCGGACGGCTCGAAACCGCGAGAACGCTCACTTTCAGAAACCTGCGAGGCATCGGGTCGCCGCTTCGGAAGCCCCGCTGATCGCGACACCGCCAAGTGTTTTTCGGCCGCCGCCAGGGAGTGGGATCCGCGAAGGCCTGTCAAGCGGCCGCTTGCGCGCGTACCCCGACGGACTCCCGAAGCCCCGCGCCGCGAACGCGAACATAGCGGGGCGGAGGGAGCCGTCGGGGTCAGCAAGCCTCGCGGTCCGCATGCTCGCTTCGCAAATCGAGTCAAGCGCGTCTGGCCGCGGCGTTTCATGGCTCACCCGTCGACTTCCCCCGGCCGAGCGCCCACCGGAGGAACGGCAACCCTGCGAGCCCGGGGAGCCAGTAGCCGCAGAGCGAGTAAAGGATGCCCACGCTCAAGGAGACGGCGGGGAGCGCATGGCCCGCCATGAGCCGGATCAGCGCGGCGTCCCGCGTTCCCATTCCCGCGATTGTCACGGGAAGGAGCCCCACGAAGATCGCGGCGGGCAACGCCGCGACGACCTGGGCCACGGGGACCGCCACCGACAGCGCGCGGTAGAAGAGCCAGGTCTGCGCGATGCTCGCGGACCAGTTGGCCGCTGCCAGCAGGGCGACGATGAGCAGCAGTCGGGGGCGCTTGGCGAGGACCCGGACCGCCTCGAGGAGTCGGTCAACCTTGAGGCGCAGTCGGGCGGGCACAGGCAAGCGGATCGCGAGGAGTCCCGCCGCGCCGGCCAGACCGAGGCCCAGGACGACTGCCGAGGCGATCGACAGAGCCCGCCATCCAAAGACGAGCGACCCGGCGAGGCAGAAGGCCAGCAGGACGAGAGTATCGACGAGGCGCACGGCAAGAACGGATCCCAGGACCGAGCTCACGGGGAAGCGTCCCCTGAGGAAGTACGCCTTCGCGAGGTCCCCCCCCTTGGACGGCGTGAAGATCGACAGGGTCCAGGACGCC
>VGJL01000080.1 GCA_016867495.1 Candidatus Eisenbacteria bacterium
GGGCTCTTGATTCGCAGCGCCCCGCTCTGATCGTCGGATCCCTCGGTGCCCAGATAGAGATCGATCCGATCGCGGATAGCCGGGTCGAGCGGCTCGATCTGCCCTCCGGGCAGGTGGAGCCCGAAGGCGCCATGGCGGCTCGCAACTTCGTAGAGCGGGGCAGTCTCTCCCGAGGCAGGATCGATGGAGAATCCGTCCAGCCGAGGGGCCGTTTCGATTTCCGGGCCGACGACCGAGCGCTCGATGATTCCCGCGTAGTCCCGGCGCGAGCGGACATGGCAGTAGATCTTGCTCCCGGTCGGAAGCCCCCTGACTCGGAAGTTGCGGCGATCGACCGGCGACGGCGTGAGCTTGTAAGGGAGAATCGCCTCCGCGTCCATTCCGGCCATCGAGACAGGCCCGGCGAAGACCTCGTACCCCGTGAAGCCCGCCACGTCGCTATCGGAACTGAGATCCCAGGCGAGGTCGACGAGGCTCGAGCCGTTCACGAAGGAGAGGCTCTGCGGAGGGCCGACGGGCAGGATGTCGACGGTGAAGCTCGCCGTCACGCTGTCGACATAGTCCGTCACCGTGACGTAGATCGTGTCCCGACCCGGATAGAGGGGGGAGCGCCAGACGACCGATCTCGCCTTGGTGCCGAAGGGGAACTCCCCGCCGGTCGCCCGCCAGCGATAGCCGATGAACTGGTCATCCTCGTCAGAAGCCTGGCAGTAGACTCGGGCCTGGATCGAGGCGAGGACCCGCTCGGGCCGCACGTAGGCCTGCGAGACCGCGGGCCGATTGTTCTCATCGTGAGGGACTCGCGTGGGGGTTTTCTTTTCGCAACCGGAGAGGATGGTCAAACAACCAAACAAGAGAAGCAGATGCCGCATGGCTTGGCCCTCGAAACCCCGGAGGCCTCTTTGAGGCAAGTATGGATCGGCCGGGGTCGGTTAGCCAAGCGGCAGCTTCCAGATGCGTCTGACTGCCCTAGCGGGCCGGGCTCACGATCGTGGAGACGCCGACGCCGCTGCCCACCCCGTTTCGGCGGTCGGCCAGCCTTAGGAAGATGTTCAGGGCGACCACCCTGCCGACACCGGGCTGCACGCTGGTCGCGTGGCGGATGTTGGGGGCGACCGTGATCATCTCCCCCTTCCCGACCGAGATCTTCTCCCCCTCGACCGTGACTTCGAGGGTTCCCTCCTCGACGATGGTCAACTGTTCCTGCGGGTGGAAATGCTCCGGAAAATCGGACCCTTCGTGGTATACGCACCGCACCACCGTGATCCGATCGCTCGAGATCGCCATCCTCTCGAGATGGGACTGAGCCTCAAGCGCCTCCAGATTCCGCCAGCATCCCACCGCGTAGCGACCCGGGTGGATTCGATTCCCCATGCGCGACACGCTCCCCTCCTGTCCTCCGATTGTAACCGACAGGGCGAGGCGAGTTCCTCTCCCGAGCATCCTATCGGCGACCCTCCGCCTCTCCTGAAGCAGCCGCCGCGCGATGGGCGATCCTCTCGATCGCGAGGAGGAGTTCCTCCGCGCTGGCGGCGGTCTCGTCCGGCGTCTGGTCGGGTCCGGAGGGATCGAGCCTGGAAATGCTCGCCCGGCGCTGGCTGGCGAAGTAGAGACGCTCGGTCTCGTCCTTGGCCTCGTACCCCCTCCGGTCATGAGGGACCCGGCACAGGATGGTCCAGATCCCGAGCCTGCGAGCCGGGGCGATATCGTTGTCCAACCGATCTCCGACCATCACGGCCTCCCCGGGGTCGCAGCCGGCCCGCTCGAGGGCCCAGAGGTAGATCTCGGGCGATGGCTTGCGGTGACCGATCGCCTCGCTGATGGCGCGCACCTTGATGTGCCGGCCCATCCCCACCCCATCGAGCGCGTCGCCCGATTCGCGGAGCTGGTTGGCGACCACGCCGATCTCGTAGCGCTCGGACAGCAGCCGGACCGCATCGGCCATACCGGGCATGACGGCATGGCTCGCCATGTAGTCGGCGCGCATCCTCCCGGCGCACCGGAGCATGAGCCTCCAGTGCCCCTGCTCCCCCAGGTACTTGCGTCCCAGCATCTGCCAGTGCTCCGGGCCGTGACGGCGGATCAGTTCCTCCCTCTCTTCGAGCAGTTCCGGGAAGGAGACGCGGTAGCCGGATGAGCACATCGCGCGGTGCAGCTCGAGGTAGAGCAGCGCCATCGCCGGGTCGTCGTTCATCAGGACATCCCCGATGTCCAGGAATACCCAGCGGAGCACGGGAGGCTAGCGCGCGGCCAGGAGTGATCCCCCCGCCCACGAGAGGAGCGTGGGGACGCCCGGCAGCAAGGAATCGGGAGCGAGGCCGGCCCAGAGAACGATGAAGACGCAGACGGCGACGACCGCCCCGGCGAGAAGGCTGCGGGGGATGGCGGCGCGGGCCGTCTCCGGGCGCATGTAGAGCATCACCATCACCTTCAGATAGTAGTAGACGGAGGCCGCGCTGTTCAGGACCGCGATCACGACGAGCGGCGTCTGTCCGTTCTCCACGGCATTCTTGAAGACGGCGTACTTCCCCAGGAATCCGGCCGTCGGCGGGATCCCGGAGAGGGAGATCATGAAGACGCTCATGGCGATCCCGAGAGCCGGGTGGCGCCAGCCGAGGCCGCCGTAGTCGTCCATCTCCAGGCGCTCGCGCCCCTTCTCCCCCATCGCGATCACGACCGCGAAGGCGCCGATCGTCATGAAGGTGTAGGCGAGCAGATAGTAGAGGATCCCGTTCAGCGCCCGCGGATCGCCGCTGCCGGCGAAGACCGTCGCTCCCACCAGGAGATAGCCCGCGTGCGCGATCGAGGAGTAGGCGAGCATCCTCTTCATGCTCGACTGGGTCAGCGCGGCAAGGTTGCCGACCGTCATGGTGAGCACGGCGATCCACCAGAGCATCCCCGCGACATCGATCCCTCCGGGGCTCCCGCCGCGCAGCGCGAGCACGCGCAGGAGGGCTCCGATCGCCGCGGTCTTGACCGCCGTCGCCATGAACGCAGTGACGGTCGTCGGAGCCCCTTCATAGACATCGGGGATCCACATGTGGAACGGGACGGCGCCGATCTTGAAGAGGAACCCCGTCAGCAAGAGGACGAATCCCGCCTTGAGCAGGGCCGGCGTCGAGGCGCCGGCGAGCATCGCCGCGCGCAGGTCGGTCGTCCCGGACGCGCCGTAGACGAAGGCGAGCCCCAGGAGGAAGACGGCGCTCGAGAAGGCGCCCAGAAGGAAGTACTTCATCGCGGCCTCGGCGCTGCGCAAGTCCCCCCTCAGGTATCCCGAGAGGATGTAGACCGGGATCGAGAGAAGCTCCAGGCCGATGAAGAGGGCGATGAGGTCCGTGGTCGACGAGAAGAGGACCATGCCGGCCGCGGAGAAGAGAATCAAGGCGTGGTACTCGCCCCTGCGCCTCCCCATCCTCTCGAGATACGGCTCCGAGAGGAGGACGCAGCAGGCGGCGCTCAGACAGACGAGCGCGGCAAGGAAGAGAGAGAAGCGATCCGACGTGGCATACCAGGAGAGCGGACCTCCTGCAGGGCCGCCTCCGTCGCCGAAACGGGCCACGATGTCCGCGAACGTCAGCGACAGGACGGCGAGGGTCGGGAGGCTCCAGGGTATCGTCCTCCGCCTCCCCAGGATCGTGTCGAGAAGAACGACCGCCACCCCTCCCAGGGCGAGATGCAGGAAGGGACCGAGCTCGAGGAGATCGGCGAAACCGAGAGACATCATCGTCCGCTCCCTCCTTCGCGCCCGAGCCGGGCCTCACACCCGAGGCTGTCGCTCCCGCCGAACTGGCCGTCGCCGTCCTCCCGCCCGAGGAAGCCGTGGAGCGGCGCGGGGGCCGCTGCCTGACCCCTCACGGCCGCGACCGGGGCGAGGGCCGCCCGCAGGGCCGGGGCCATCCGATCCAGGAAGGGCCTCGGCTGGACCCCCATGTAGACGATCAGAACGAGGATCGGGACCAGGACAAGCGCCTCCCGCGGCGTCAGGTCGCGAAGGGCGCGGTTCTCGGGGTTGCGCATCGGCCCGAAGAGGAACCGCTGCGCGAGCCAGAGCATGTAGACGGCCCCGAGGACGACGCCGAGGGTCGCGAGGACCGCGGCCGTCCTCTGCGTCTCGAAGGCGCCCAGCAGGATCAGGAACTCCCCGACGAAGCCGTTCAGGCCCGGCAGCCCGATCGACGAGAGGGTCACGAGCAGGAAGGCGGCCGTGAAGAGCGGGACCTTGGTCGCGATCCCGCCGTAGTCCGAGATCATCCTCGTGTGCCGCCTCTCATAGAGGATGCCGACCAAGAGGAAGAGGGCGCCGGTCGAGAGGCCGTGGTTGAGCATCTGATAGAGCGCTCCCGAGAAGGCCTCGATGTTGAACGAGAAGAGCCCGAGCATGACGTACCCGAGATGGCTCACCGACGAGTAGGCGACGAGCTTCTTGATGTCGGTCTGCGCCATCGCGACGAGCGCGCCGTAGAGGATGCCGATGACCGCGAGCGCGACGAGGAAGGGCTGGAACCTCACGGCTGCGTCCGGGAAGAAGGGGATCGCGAGCCTGAGGAATCCGTAGGTCCCCATCTTCAGAAGCACGCCCGCGAGGATCACGGAGCCCGCGGTCGGCGCCTCGACATGCGCGTCGGGGAGCCATGTGTGTAGCGGCCAGACCGGGACCTTGATGGCGAAGGCGAGCCCGAAGGCGGCGAAGAGCCACCACTGGGTCCCGGCGGCGAGGGCGGTCCGGCGCAGATCCTCCAGGGCGAAGGAATAGACGCCCGTCTGCGCGTGGTGCAGGTGGTAGAGGACCAGGATCGCGACCAGCATCAGCAACGAGCCGACGATCGTGTAGAGGACGAACTTGACGGCGGCGTATATCTTGCGCGGCCCGCCCCAGACCCCGATCAGGACATACATCGGGATCAGCATCAGCTCCCAGAAGACATAGAAGAGGAAGAGATCGAGCGAGATGAAGGCGCCGATCATGCCCGTCTCGAGAAGGAGCATCATCCCGTGGAAGGCGCGCACCCTCTGCGAGATGTCGCGCCAGCTCGAGAGGATCACGATCGGCGTCAGCAGGGCGGTCAGGATCACGAGGAAGAGGGAGATCCCGTCGACGCCGAGCCGGTAGCCGATCCCCAGAGAGCCGACCCAGGCGGCCTCCTCGACGAACTGCATCGAGGCGCTCGTCTTGAAGCCGGCCAGCAGGGCCAGCGAGACGGCGAGCGTGGCCGTGGAGGCCAGGAGCGCGATCCACCGGACCGCCGTCGGCCTGTCCTTGGGCAAGAACAGCATCAGGACGGCGCCGAGGAGCGGCAGCAAGAGCAGGAAGCTCAGGTGGCCCGGCACGCCGTTCATCGCCCCTCCATCATCAAGACGACAATCCTCATCAGAAGAGGACCCACATCAGGATCACGACCCCGATCAGCAAGACCGCCGCGTAGAGCTGCACGTAGCCGGTCTGGGCGAATCGCACGACGTAGCTCGCTCCGCGGCCCAGGATCCCGACGAGATTGACCAGCAAGTCGATCACCCTCACGTCGATGGCCCTCCAGAGGAGGACGCGCGAGCCGGCCTGCACGGGCCGGACGATCGCGGCCCTGTAGGCCTCGTCGACGTAGTACTTGTTCGCCACGAGGCGGTAGAGGCCGCCCAGGGCGGCGCCGATCCGCGCCGAGAGATCGGGCCGCCGGACATAGAGATGGAGTCCCGCGACGATGCCCGCGATCGCCGCCCCCAGGGAGATCAACATGACCGCCCATTCGGCCGCCGCGCTCGGGTGGGCGGCACGCTCCCCGCCCCCATGCGCCGCGATCGCGGGGGCGAGCCAGTGATGGAAGCGGTTGCCCCCCGCGATGAGGAACTCCGGCACGCCGAGGAATCCGACGAGCAGCGATCCCGCCGCGAGGATCATGAGCGGGATTGTCATCGACCGCGGAGACTCGTGGACGTGCGCGCTCGCATCGGGGTCGAGCCTCCCCCTGCCGAGAAAGACAAGGCCGGTCAGGCGGGTCATGTAGAAAGCCGTGCACGCCGCCGTCACGACGCCGAGGGCCCAGAGCGCCCTGGGGAGCCAGGGGAGAAGCTCGTTCTCCGCGAAGAAGGCGGCGGCCAGGATCTCATCCTTGCTGAAGAACCCCGCGAAGGGGAAGACTCCCGCGATGGCGAGCCACGCGACCAGGAAGGTCCACCCGGTCACCGGGATCCTCTTCAGCAGCCCGCCCATCCTGCGGATATCCTGCTCCCCCGAGAGGGCATGGATGACGCTTCCCGCTCCGAGGAAGAGGCACGCCTTGAAGAAGGCGTGAGTCACCACGTGGAACATCCCGGCGCTGAAGGCTCCCACACCGCACGCGAGGAACATGTAGCCGAGCTGACTGACGGTGCTATAGGCGAGGACCTTCTTGATGTCGAACTGCGCCATGCCGATCGTGGCGGCGAAGAGGGCCGTGAGGCCCCCGACGACGGCGACGACCGTGAGGGCCAAGGCCGACTCCGCGTAGAGGAATGACAGGCGGCTGACCATGTAGATGCCGGATGTGACCATGGTCGCCGCGTGGATCAGCGCCGAGACGGGCGTGGGTCCGGCCATGGCGTCGGGGAGCCAGACATAGAGGGGAAGCTGCGCCGACTTGCCGGCGGCTCCGATGAAGAGCAGGAGGCAGGCCGCGGTGACGACGCCGGCCGGGAGATGGTGCGAGCCGGCAGCGATCTCGCGGTAGCTCAACCCGCTCGCGCCGCCGCCGGAGAGCGCCCAGAAGAGGACGAAGATCCCGAGAAGGAATCCGAAGTCGCCAATCCGATTCACGATGAAGGCCTTGTTTCCGGCGATCGCCTTCTCCTCGTCGGTGTGCCAGAAGCCGATCAGCAGATAGGAGCAGAGCCCGACCCCTTCCCAGCCGACGAAGAGGGGCAGCAGCCCATCGCCGAGGACCAGCAGGATCATCGAGAAGGTGAAGAGGTTCAGATAGGCGAAGTAGCGCGCGTAGCCCCGGTCGCGGCCCATGTAGCCGATCGAGTAGAAGTGGATCAGCGCCCCCACGCCGGTCACGAAGAGGAGCATCGCCGCCGAGAGCGGGTCGAACAGGAACCCCAGGTCGACATCCAGCCTGCCCGCCGCGATCCAGGAGAAGAGCGTCTGGGTCAGTTCGCGCCCTTCCTCCGGAAGGAGGCGCAGCTTCAGGAACGCGGACAGCGTGACCAGGAAGGAGAGAGTCGGCGCCAGCGGGCCGATCAGGCTCACCCATCGCCTGCCGGCGGCTTTCTCTCGGTGGCTCGTCGCGAGCGAGATCGCCCCGTTGACGAGAGCTCCCAGGAGCGGAAAGAGCGGGATGAGCGCCAGCGCCCCGTAGGTCATGCGCAGTCCCTCCTGCCCAGTCCTTCCCGGCGTTCCCGCATCTCCCCTACTCCCTCATCGAGCTCATCGCCTCGAGATCGACGCTCCTGCGGAGACGGAAGATCTCGACGAGGATGGCGAGCCCGATCGCGGCCTCCACCGCCGCGATCGCGATCACGAAGAAGACGATCACCTGCCCGTCGGCCTGCAGCCAGTAGCGGGCGAAGGCGGCGATGGCCAGGTTCGCCGCGTTCAGCATCAACTCGATCGACATCAGGACGATCAGAGCGTTCTTGCGCGACAGGACCCCCACGGCTCCCATGAAGAACAGAACGATCGAGAGCGCGACGAAATGGCCAAGCGAGACGGCGGGCACCTCATTCCCCTTTCTTCGCCAGGACGACGGCGCCGAGGATCCCGACCAAGAGGATCAGACCGATCAGCTCGAATGAGATCAGGTGGCGGCCAAAGAGCGCTTCGCCGACGGCGCCGGCCGTCCCGAATCCAGGCGGCTCGGGCCGCCACAGCCCAGGAATCCCCCGGGTCGCCCTCAAGGTCGCGACGCATCCGAGGAGGCAGACGGCGCCCGCGATCGCGAACCGACCCCACTGGACCCCCATCGTCCGCAGATCGGCATCCCCGAGATTGAGGAGCATGATCACGAAGACGATGAGCACCACGACCGCGCCCGCGTAGACGAGAATCTGCAGGATGAAGAGGAGATGGGCGCTCAGCATGGCGAAGAGCCCGGCGACCGCGATGAGGCAGACCGCGAGGGCGAGGGCGCTCGCCAGCGGGTTGCGTCGCGTGATCGCCACCCCGGCCGCTGCGACGCTGATCAATGCCAGGGACCAGAACATCACGGCGCCCATCTCACCTCACCATTGCGACGGCACGGGCGGCTTCCCCGCGCGCCCGCCGTCCAGGTCCTGCTCCGATTGATCGTCCGGGGGTTCCGCGAGGCCTCCCCTTCGCGGACTCTCCGCGACGCCCTGCTCCTTCCACTCCTCCCCCTTCCCCCGGAGGAGGAAGTCGATGCGGAAGATGAAGTCCTCCCTCTTGTCGCTCACGATCGCCATCTCTCCGGTGTCCATCCGGATGGCGTCCTCCGGGCAGGCCTCGACGCAATAGCCGCAGAATACGCATCTGAGCATGTCGATGTCGAAGACCTTCGGCCGCTTCTCGATCGTCGGCTCGGGCGACTCCTCCGCCACGATGTGGATGCAGCGCGCAGGGCACGCGGTCTGGCACATGTAGCAGGCGACGCACTTCGGTGACCCGTCGTCCCTGAGCGTCAGCCGGTGCCTCCCCTTCAACCGGACCGGGAGGGGCTTCGGCTCCTCCGGCCATTGGATGGTCGGCATTTCGCTCTGCCGGAACAGGTTTCTGAGCAGGTGGCCCATCGTGACCTTCATGCCGCGCGCCACCTCATAGAGGTAGAGCCTCTCGTACCAGCGCAGCCGGGGGCTCGGGACCTTCATCGCCTACCTCCCGAGCCACCGCAGGACAGCGGCTGTGGCCACGATGTTCAGCAGGGACAGCGGCAGCAGGCTCTTCCACCCGAGGTTCATCAGCTGGTCGTAGCGGAACCGGGGCAGCGTCCAGCGGATCCAGATGAAGAGGAAAGACAGGACCACGACCTTCGCGAGGAAGACCCCGAGCTGCGCCACGCGCGCGAAGACGCCCGGCGCGATCCCCTGGGATGGGAACGAGAGGGCCAGAATCCCCCCGAGGAGGCACAGCGCGGCGAGGCCGAGGAGGAGGCCGGCCCACACGTCCCCCTCCCGGCGGCGCGCGTCGGCGTAGAGCCGCTTCAGGCGCCGCGACCACCGGAGGCTCGCTCCCGCGAGAAGGAGGAAGAGGACCGCCGCCCCGCCGAGCGAGACGAGCAGGACGGTCCTCGCGTGCGCCTCGAGCGACGCCGTCGGAAGCCACGGGATCTGCCAACCTCCGAAGAAGAGAGTCGCCGTGATCCCCGCGGCCACGACGATGTTCACGTACTCGGCCATGAAGAAGAGGGCGAACTTGAGGCTCGAGTACTCCACATGGAACCCGATGATCTCGCTCTCCCCTTCCGGAAGATCGAAGGGGGTGCGGTTGCACTCGGCGAGGGTGGCGATCATGAAGAGGACCGCCGCAAGGGGCTGGACGACCACGCCCCACATCGGGAGGAAGCCGAAAAGGAGATTCCCCTGCCCCTGGACGATGCGGTTCAGATCGAGCGTGCCGAAGACCATCAGGATCCCCACCGCCGAGAGGCCGAGCGCCAGCTCATAGCTCACCATCTGGGCGGAGGAGCGCATTCCCCCGAGCAGGGCGTAGCGGTTGTTCGAGCCCCATCCCGCGAGGATCACCGCGAGGACCCCAAGCGATCCGACCGCGAAGATCCAGAGGAGCCCCGCGTCGATCTTGAGGACCTGCCAGTGGAGGATCTGCCCTCCGACGGCGAGATCGTCCGCGACCGGAATGACCGCGAAGGTCAGGAGCGCGACCGACATCGCCATCATGGGGGCCAGCGTGTAGTAGAACCGGCTCACTTGGGACGGGGTCGCGTCCTCCTTGAAAACGAGCTTGATCACGTCCGCGATCGTGTGGATCAGGCCGCCCATCCTTATCCCCAGCACGGCCGCGCGATTCGGACCCGTGCGGTCCTGCATGTAGGCCGAGGCCTTCCGCTCGAACCAGACGAGGACGGGGATCATCGACAGCTCGAAGATCCAGATCAGGATCGCCGTCCCGGCATGGGCGAGAAAGGCGGGCATCGCTCTACGCGCCTTCGCCCGGGGCGTTGAGGCCGCCCGCGGGGCCCATCTCGATCCCCTGGTCGCCGATTGCCGCGGGGCTCAAGCCCGCGAGTCCAGGCACGGTCCGGGCCATCTCCTTCCAGATGGCGTTCAGGTTCACCCAGCCGAAGTCGTGCCCGGACGAGGCGCCCACCCTGCGGAGGATCTCCATGACGGGGAGCGCGTCGCCCCGCGGCGTCATCCCTCTCCTGAACCGCTGGACCCTCCCGGCGAAGTTCGTGAAGGTCCCGTCGCACTCCGAGTGCGGGGTCACCGGATAGACGAGATCCGCGACCGCCGTCGTCTCCGAGAGATTGGTGGCGAGCGCTATCCGCTTCTCGAACCCGAGCGCCATCGCGCGGACAGAGGGGTCATGGTCGATCAGATCGCTCTGGACGAAGATGGCCAGCTTTCCGCCGCGCGCGAGGACGGGTTTGAGATCATCGACCCAGAGCCCGAGCGCCTCGCATCCCCTCCGGTTGGGGTAGGGATCGGAGCGGCGGAGCAGGTCGTCCTCGGGCCCGGGAGGCTCGAGGCTTCCGGCGACCACCTTGCCGAGAGGGAGGAATCTCTCGAAGAAGCTCTTCGCGGCATAGAGCGACTCGTTCGACATCTCGGGAGAGAGGACGGCCAGAGCCCCTTCCCCCGCGCCGGCCTCTCTCAGGATCGCCGCGATCTCGTCCAGGACATCGGAGCCCGGCACCTCCTCTCCCCTTCGCAGCGGCGCCTCGCAGCGCCCCTCGTTGAGGACCTTGTAGGTGAGCCGCCCGTCGTCGCACATCCACCAGCGATTGACGGCCTGGTTCTCGCGGGGCCGGTATCGCTGCG
>VGJL01000081.1 GCA_016867495.1 Candidatus Eisenbacteria bacterium
GTCGGCGTCAGGGAGCGTGGATACGCCCTCGTCACCCTCCACCGCCCCTCGAACGTCGATCAGGAGGAGGATCTGCGGCGGATCGTGGAAGTCCTTGCCGAAACGGCGCGCCGCCTTCCGGTCGTCTTTCCGGTGCACCCGAGGACCCGGGCCTGCCTGGCCGACCGAGGCATGCTCGCCGGCCTCGAGGCGGGCTCCGCCATTCACATCCGCCCTCCGGAGGGCTACATCGACTTCCTTCGCATGATGATGGGGGCGCGGATCGTCCTGACCGACTCGGGGGGAATCCAGGAGGAGACGACCGTCCTGGGGATTCCTTGCCTGACGATGAGGCAGAACACCGAGCGGCCGATCACGATCAGCGCCGGGACCAATCGCCTCGTCGGTTCCGATCCCCGCCGCGTCCTCGACGCCGTCGATCAGGCGCTGGCGGAGCCGCCTGCCCATCCCAGAATCCCCGATCTGTGGGACGGCCGCGCGGCGGGCCGGATCGTCGAGATCCTCGAGAGGATCTACGCCTGATGGGACGATCCCTCCGGGTCGGGATGCTCCTCGACCGGACCTTCCCGCCCGATCCCCGTGTGTCGAACGAGGCGAGATCCCTGGCCGGGGCGGGATACGAGGTCCACATCCTCTGCCTGCGCCACGGCCGCGAGCAGCCGGAGATCGAGGACTGGCGGGGAATCACGCTCCACCGGCTCCTGATGCCCCGCTGGTTCTACAGGAAGGCCTCGGCGCTAAGCCTCGACCTTCCCGCCTACAGGTGGGCTCTGCGCGGCGCCCTCGATTCCCTGATGAAGCGCTCCGGAATCGAGATCCTCCATCTCCACGATCTCCCCATGGTCGCGGAGGGCCTCCGCGCCGGCCGGAAGGCGGGCGTGCCGGTGGTGGCCGATCTCCACGAGAACTGGCCCGCCGCCCTGGCGACCTACGGGTACGCCCGGCGCTTCCCCGGCCGAATCCTGATCTCCCCCTCGCGCTGGGCGGAACATGAGCGGCGGGCTCTCCCCCACGCCGAGCGCGTCATCGTCGTCGTCGAGGAGGCGCGCGATAGGCTCATCGGGATGGGGATTCGATCCGACAGGATCGAGGTGGTTCAGAACACGGTCGACGAGGATGAGTTCGACGGTTTCGGGATCGACCCCCGGATCGTGGAGCGCTTCGCGGGCCGCTTCGTCGTCTCCTATCTGGGAGGCTTCGAGCGTCACAGGGGGATCGAGACGGCGGTGCGGGCGATGCCGGCCCTGTTGCGCGCCGTTCCGGACGCCCTGCTCCTCCTCGTGGGGACGGGCTCGACCGAGAGCCAACTGCGCGCCGAGGCCGAGCGTCTCGGCGTCGCGCGGAGCGTGGCCTTCGAGGGATGGCAGCCCTTCGAGCGCTTCCCCAGCTACATCTCCGCCTCGGCCGCCTGCCTGATTCCGCACCTGAGGAACGACCACACCGACACGACCATCCCGCACAAGCTCTTCCACTACATGCTGCTCGGCAGGCCGGTGCTGGTCTCCGACTGCAGACCCCTCAGGAGGATCGTCGAGGAGTGCCGGGCCGGAATCGTCGTTCCCTCCGGGGATCCGGCGGCGCTGGCGGAGGCCGCGGCGCGCCTCGCCGACCCGTCAGCCCGGGCGGCCCTGGGAGAGGCCGGACGGGAAGCGGTGCGGCGGAAGTACAACTGGAGCCTCGACGGGGGACGCCTTGTTGCGCTCTACCGAGAGCTCGAACGGCGGCGCTGAAGGAGTCCGACCCCCGCGAGCGCCAGGAGCGCGAGCGCCCCGACCCTGCTCAGGTTCCTTCCCCATCGGAACGCCGGCGACGCGCAGCGCATTTCCACCGATCGCGCGCCCTCCGGGACGACCAAGGCCCGCAGGCAGTGATTCGTCCTCAGGATCTCCGCGGGACGGCCATCGATCGTCGCCGTCCATGCGGGCGGGTAGTAGATCTCGCTCACGACAAGAAGGCCCGGGCCTGGCCCCTCCCCAACCTGGAGTCTGACCGTTCGAGGGCTGGATTCCTCGATCCGGACTTCCCGCGCCGGCAGTCCGTCCCGGGGGAGATCGGGGGCCTCGTTCCCGACGAAGACGGCCCTCGCCTCCGGATCGAAGTCGGGCCGAGCGATCATCCGCAGCGCGTCCTCCCGATCGGAGCCGACCGTCCATCCCCGGACGAACCAGGCCCTGGGCAGCCAATCGGCGTACTCGTAGACTCCGTCCGCGACCCGCCGGAACGAGGGATGCTCCGGATCGACTGAGGCGAGCAGGTAGCGGACATTCAGCATCGAGAGGACCGACGGTGACTGGAGGAGCTGCCGATCCAGCAGGTCCTGGTAGATGCGCAGCTTGGCCGGCTGGTATCCGCCCACGCTCGTGACTCCGAAGGCGGCGAACCGGTTGGATGAGGCCTCCTCGATCGGCAAGACGCGGAAAGGCCCCTCTTGCGCCTGCAGGAAGGCGATCTCGGGACCCTTCTTGAGGGTCGCCTCGATCTGGCCGCGGTCTACCGTCTCGACGAACTTGCCTCCCACCAGGATGAGATCGACGACGAGGATGGCGCCCAAGACAGCCGCCCCCGCTGGAGGGCGCAGCCTGCGGAGCAGCGGGACGGCGCCGAGAAAGAGGCCGAGCAGGATCATCCCGCGCACGATCGAAGCGATCCTCAGGTCCCATCGCTCGGCGCGCAGCCCCGCGAGATCGGCCGGGGAGAGGGACTGGAGCTCGCCGGGCCGCACCCAGCCGGTCCCCGAAGGGCCCGCCGCCCTCGAGGCGAGTCCGACGACCAGGGCGATCAAGGCGATCGCCAGAGCCGCCCCGGCGGCGAGGTACCACCGGCGCCCGGATGGCTGTCTCCCGCCGCGCCGCGCCTGTGTTCTTCCCAGGGGGAGAGAGTCGAGACCCCGCGCCAGGAGCAACCCGAGAGTCAAGGGCAGGAGGGAGTAGATCATCGAAGGGACGCGGAAGCGATTGAAGTAGGGAAGAAGGTGATAGAAGGGCTTGTAGAGAACGGGGAAGTGCTCGCCGAAACCGACCAGCAGGATGACCAGGGAGATCCCCAACCAGATCCAGCTCCTGCTGTCGCGCCGGGCGGCGAATCCGAGGAGCACGGCGGCCAGGAAGAGGATCCCGAAGTAGTGGGTGCTCTGTGTGAACGGAAGCGGTCCGAAGTAGGTCGCCCCCTTCAACCCGAAGAACTCGGGGAAGAGGAAGCTGATGAGCTCCCGCGGAGGGAAGGACCAAGCGGTGGCGTAGTCCCAGCCAGTCCCTCCCCCCTCCGATGAACCGCGGATCGAGTACGGGGCGTACTCGCGAACAGCCAGCACCGGCTCCGCCATCAGGAGAAAGGCGGCTGCCCCCGACGCGGCGAGGAAGGCCGCGAGCTTCATGAGACGCGCCGCCGGCCACGCTCTTCTCTCGGCGAGCAATCGCCCGGCGAGGTAGAGAATCGCGACCATCGCGGCGTAGTAGAAGATCTGCGGATGGTTGGACCAGCCGAGCATCGCGAGGGAGAGGGCGAGGCCCGCGGCGGCAAGCGGGCCGGGGCGCTCCAGCAGCAGATCGAGCGCGAGCAGCACGAGGGGCGCATGCATGAGGGCGCGCAGCTTGGTGCTGTGGCCGGCCTCGACCACGCCCGGGACATAGGGAGTGAGGACGAATCCCAGCGCGGCCGCGGCGGCGGCGGGGACGCTCACTCCCTGCCGGCGGAAGAGGAAGAAGGCCGAGACCCCGCCGAGGAGGAACAGGAGGTAGTAGCGCATTCCCCTCGATCCCTTGAGGGGTTTCAGAAGCCAGTCGATCGGGCTCAGCGGATTCGCCGGCGTGTAGACATAGCTTCCGTAGGAGGGCATTCCCGCGAAGAGATGCGGAATCCACTGAGGGACCTCGCCCAGCGAGCGCTGTGCCTCGACTCCCCATACCCCAAAGGGGCGCACGCTGATCGTGTCGGCCGCTGCCGGCTCCTCTCCGCCGAAGATCATCGATGCGTAGAAGAGGAGAGGCAGCAGAGCGATCGCCGCCAGAGCGAGGAGAAGCGCCGAACGGCCCTTCCCGCCGCCTTCGATCATGCCTCGGTCCTGGGTCATCCTATCCCTCCCCCGTTCCGGTCCCGGCGATGTCGCCGGGCGCAATGCCAGGGATGCCTCTCCACAGCGGGCCCGCGCGGCCCGCGCACACCGTTGAACGATCCGGCCCCGGCGGCTAGGCTCTCTGGGACCTGCTTGATTCGAGCGAGCATCGACCTGCCGCGCGGGGGGAGAATCCTTCGATGGGTCCGAGGAACCACGACACGGTCGCGCTCTTCGAGGAGGCCGCATCCTGGGACGCCTTCGGGGACAACCCCTACCTCGAGGAGCGCAACCGGATCGTCCTCTCGATGCTCCCGCAGGCTGCGCAGAGCGTCGTCGACGTGGGGTGCGGAAACGGAGTCCTCCTCCGGGCGCTCGCCCTCTCTCGGTCGGTCGTGGGGCTTGATCCGAGCCGGAGAGCTCTCGCAGCGTTCGAGGGGCCGAGGGTCTGCGCCCTGGGGGAGCGGCTGCCGCTGCGGTCCGGAAGCGTCGATGTCGCCTGCGCCCTCGAGGTCCTGGAGCATCTGGACGGCGCGTCGGTCCTGGCCTGCTGCGCGGAACTCTCCCGCGTGGCGCGGCGCTGGATCCTGATCGGGACGCCCGACCGGGAGAACCCGCTTCGCAACGCCCTCAGGTGCCCCAGATGCGGAGAGATCTTCAACCGCAGCCACCATCTTCAGAGCTTCGACGAGTCCCGCATCGCCTCCCTCTTCCCGGAGTTCGCCCCTCTCTCCGTCAAGAACGGCGGACAACGGGTGCGAGGATATCTCAGGCCTCTCCTCTGGCTGCGACATCGTCTCGCAGGTCGCTTCTACAGCGGGCCGGGCGAGACGCGAGGGCTCTGTCCCGCCTGCGGAAACCGCGAGTTCCCTCGATTCCGGCACAATCTCCCTTCCCTTATGCTCGATGGAGTGAATCGGCTTCTGAGCCCAAGGCGTCCGTACTGGGTCCTGGTGCTCCTCGAGAGACGCCAAGACGGCAGGATAGGCGGCGCGGCGTGATCGGTCAAACCATCCCTTCGGCCGAGCGCTCCGTCCTGCTCGTCACCTACTACTTCCCTCCCGCAGGAGGCCCGGGCGTCCAGAGGATGCTCAAGTTCGCGAAGTACCTGCCCTGCTTCGGCTGGAGGCCGCTGATCCTGACCGTGCGCGAGGACGCCGCCTACCCTGTTCTCGATCCGACATTGCTCTGCGACATCCCCGCCGCCGCGCGCGTCGTTCGAACCGGGATCACGGAGTTCTACGGAGTCTACAAGGGGATCTCGAAGGCTCGGGGCCCCCTCGACATCAGCACGCGCAGCGGCCGCGAGGGCGCATCGGCTCGAATCCTCCGCTGGATCAGGGCCAGCCTCTTCATCCCGGACGGGCGCGTCGGATGGATCCCGCACGCCGTTCGGCCCGGACTCGGGCTCGCGCGGCGAGAGGGAGCCCTTGCCGTCATGAGCTCCGGCCCCCCCTTCACCGGCCATCTGATCGCCCGGAAGATCCGGAGCCGGCTTCGCCTGCCGTGGGTCGCCGACTTCCGGGATCCGTGGACCCGGGCGCCGTTCTATCCGGAGCGGCCCGCCCTAGCCCGTTGGATCGACGAGCGCCTCGAGCGGAGCGTGGTGCGCGAGGCCACGAAAGTCGTCTCCGTGAATCGCGAGATCTTGGACGACTTCCGCGAGCGACACGGAGAGCCGGGTGCAGAGCGGTTCCTTACGATTCCGAACGGTTTCGACCAAGAGGACTTCGAGGGCCTCGAGCGGGAGATTCCCGAGAAACTGACCCTGGTTCACACCGGAAGCCTCTTCGCCTCCAGGGATCCGCGGCCGCTCAGGGAAGCGCTCTCGACTCTCTGTCGTGAGGAGCCCGGCTTCGCCGAAGGGACCGAGATCATTCTCGCGGGGAGAGTCGACGACGATGTCGCCGGGGCCTTCGGCTCGCCGCCCCTCAGCCGCATGGTCCGATTCCCGGGCTACCTCCCCCACAGGGAGTCCCTCCGCCTCTTGATGCGGGCCCACATCTGCCTCCTCTTCATCGGGGAAGAGAGACAGTCGCGGGGCATGTTGACCGGCAAGCTCTTCGAGTACCTCGGGAGCGGCACGCCGGTGCTTGCGATCGGCCCCGAAGGGGAGGCGGCCGATCTGATCCGGACCTGCCGGGCCGGGACGATTCTCCCCCCCGGGGACGAGGGTCGATTGCTCGAGACGCTGCGGGCCCTCTGGAGGCGCCACCTGGCGGGAGAGCCGGTCCTCGACTCCCCCGACAAGGAGGCCGTCGCAGCCTTTGGCCGCAAGAGGCTCACAGGGCGCCTCGTCGCTGCGCTCGATGAGATCACGAGGGGCATATCGGATCCAGCCTCCTGCTGCTAGGATCATCCGGGGAGGAGGGGAGGAACGATGGGTGGAATCGGGTTTGCGCTGATCGGCTGCGGGAAGATAGGCGGAAAGCACGCCAAGATCTTGCCTGCCCTGCCCGATGTCGCGCTCCTCTATGCGTGCGACCCCACGCGGTCCAGGGCCGAGGAGCTGGCCGCCTCCGTTCCCGGATGCACCGCCACCACCGACATCGGCCGCGCCATCGGCGATCCCAGGGTCCAGGCCGTAGCCATCTGCACGCCCAGCGGCACCCACGCGGATCTCGGCATGCAGGCCGCGCGCGCGGGCAAGCACGTCATCATCGAGAAGCCCCTGGCGCTGCGTCTGGACGAGGCCGATCGGCTGATCGAGACCTGCGATCGCCGGGGGGTCAAGCTCTTCGTCGTCCAACAGAACCGCTACAACAGGCCCGTTCAGGCGCTGAGACGCGCCCTTGAGTCGGATCGTTTGGGCCACATCTTCCTCGGCACGGTACGGGTCCTCTGGCACAGGACTCAGGACTACTACAACGAGGAGGCATGGCGCGGCACCTGGGCGCAGGACGGCGGAGTGCTCACGAACCAGGCGAGCCACCACATCGATCTCCTGATCTGGATGATGGGCGATGTCGATTCGGTCTTCGCCCGGGGCCGGACGGTTCTGCACCATATCGAGACCGAGGATACGGGTGTGGTCCTGATGCGTTTCCGCAACGGCGGCTACGGAGTGGTGGAGGCGACCACCTGCGCGCAACCCCGCGACCTGGAGGGATCCCTGGCCCTCTACGGCGAGGGGGGGACCGTCGAGATCGGCGGCTTCTCGGCGAACGATCTCAAGACCTGGAGTTTCAAGGACCCGCGGCCGGAAGACGCATCCGTCTTCGAAGACCACGGGAAGAACCCCTCGGAGTTCGGATACAACCACAGGGCCTTCTATCTCGACGCGATCGCGACGCTGCAGTCCGATCGGCGCGGGCTTCTCGACGGCATCGAGGGACGCAGGAGCCTCGAGGTGATCAACGCCATCTATGAATCGATCGAGACCGGGCAGGAGGTCTTCCTGCGATTCGAGCCCAAGCGTTGCAAGCTTGGCGTTCCGGAGGGGCGGAGGAGATAGGATGGGAACGGAGACCGCGAACAAGATCCCGCTCGTTGACCTGAAGGCGCAGTATGCCGCGATCCGGGGCGAGATCGACGAGGCCATGCGCCGCGTGCTCGAGACCACCGCCTTCATCGGCGGGCCCGAGGTCAAGGCGCTCGAGGAGGAGTTCGCCGGCTTCTGCGGCGCCTCGGCGGCCGTCGGGGTCTCCTCGGGAACGAGCGCGCTCCACCTGGCGCTCCTCGGCGCGCGCGTGGGGCCGGGCGACGAGGTCGTCACCGTCTCCCATACGTTCATCGCGACGGCGGAGATGATCGTCCGCTGCGGGGCCCGGGTCGTCTTCTGTGACATCGACCCGGCCACAGGCAACATGTCGGTCGACGATCTTCGCCGCAAGATCACGCCCCGCACGAAGCTGATCCTCCCCGTCCACCTCTACGGCTGCCCGGCGGAGATGGACGCGATCCTCGCGGCCGCCGCCGAGGGGGAGATCGCCGTCATCGAGGACGCGGCGCAGGCGCATGGCGCGACCTATCGAGGCAGGCGCGCCGGCGGGATCGCCCCGCTCGGCTGCTTCAGCTTCTACCCAGGCAAGAACCTGGGCGCGTACGGCGACGGAGGCATGGTCACATGCCGGGACGCGGCGACCGCGACATGGTTGCGCAACCTCTCGAATCACGGCAGGCGGGACAAGTACCTCCACGACGAGGAGGGTTACAACTACAGGCTCGACGGGATCCAGGCCGCCGTCCTCAGGGTCAAACTCCGCCATCTGGAGCAGTGGAATGAGGCGCGGCGGCGCGCCGCGGCCTGGTACGACACGCGCCTCGCGGGACTGCCTGGGGTCGAGATCTACAGGTATCCGGCGCACGTCGTCCCCGTCTATCACCTCTATGTCATCCAGGTCGACGACAGGGACGCGGTCCTCTCCCGCCTGCGCGCGGGCGGGATCGACGCGGGCGTGCATTATCCGGTTCCGCTTCACCTGCAGCCCGCCTACAGGCACCTGGGATACCGATCGGGCTCCCTGCCGGCAACGGAAAGGGCAGCGAGCCGCTGTCTCTCGCTGCCCATCTATCCGGAGATCACCGAGGCGCTCATCGATCAGGTCGTGGAGGGGCTCCGCGCGGCGATGCGCTGACGCCGGCGCGGGCGAACCGCCTCACTCGAGCTTGACAACCCTCCCGCTGTCGCGATACGCCCCGGCCTCCAGCCGGTAGAAGTAGATTCCGGGGGCTGCCGGATGCCCCTGGTCGTCCCGCCCGTCCCAGACGGACGAGAAGCTGCCCGGCCCCAGCTCGCTCCTCTCCCGCAAGACCCGAAGAACGCGGCCCGAGAGATCGAAGAGAACCAGTCGCACGGGGGCCGTTGCGGCCAGGTCATAGCGGATGACCGTGGGAGCGGGGCCGCGGAGCGGGTTTGGGGCCGCCGGATGGAGGCGAGTGATTGCGGGAACCAGGAGCGGGCCGGCGACCGGAGCCGGGTCGAGCCCCTCGATGACGACCAGCCGCTGATCGGCGGCCACGCCCGTGATCTGCTGCGTGTCCCCTCCCGGCCACTCGATCTCGAGGGCGCTCACCGCAGTCTGACTGCCCAGGCCGAAGGTGACGATCAGATCCTGCTCCATCTGGTCCGATGTCACGTACCGGACCTGCTGGCCTCGCCCGGTCACGACCTTGACGCGCGCTCCAATCCCCGCGCGGTTGCTGCTCCTTCCGATCAGTCTGACCTGGAGCCAGTGGTTCGAGCCGGTGGAGGCGTTGCGAAGGAGGGTATTGCAGTTGGCAGGGCTGTAGTGGGTGAAGTAGGGATCGAGATCGCCGTCGTTGTCGCAATCGGCTCGGGAGAACTTCGTCCAATTGTAGCCCTCCCAGATGAGAAGGCCCGGGGTCTTGTCAGTGAAGTTGCCGGCTCCATCGTTCAGGAAGAGGCGGCTCCTATCGCCGCTGTTCACGAGGTACAGGTCGAGATCGCCGTCGTTCTCGACATCGAGCCAGGCGGCCTCCACGCAGTGCTGCGTGTCGTTGATCGGCGCCGCCGTCACATCGACGAACGTCCCCCCGCCGTCGTTGCGGAAGAGCCTGTTCGGGACGCCCCAGGTCCCGATGACCAGGTAGACGTCGAGATCGCCGTCGTTGTCGTAGTCGCCCCAGCAGGAGGAAGTGCCTTCCACGATATTCAGAGGGGCGGACGAGACATCGACGAAGGCGCCGCCGTCGTTGCGCAGGAGCTTGTTGGCGGCATTCCAGATGTTCAGGTAGATGTCGATGTCGCCGTCGTTGTCGTAGTCGATGCACGCCGCCCGCGTCGTATAACCGTTGTACCCCTCCGGGCCGCTCGTCACATCGGTGAAGACGCCGCCGCCGTCGTTGCGCAGCAGCCGATTGGCCGCGGTGGAGCGCGCTAGGTAGAGGTCGATGTCGCCGTCGTTGTCGTAGTCCACCCAGGTCGGAGAGGGCCCCACGCCCTGGCAGAAGAGAGGGCCGGAGGTGACATCGGAGAAGCCCCCCGCGCCGTCGTTGCGGAAGAGCCTGCTGCATCCCGAGTTGTAGTTCGGAAGGTAGAGGTCCAGGTCGCCGTCGTTGTCGTAGTCGCCCCAGACGCCGCCGTAATTGTCGAGGGAGGACTGTCTCAGGATCTCGGGCGTGACGTCCGCGAACAGGCCGGCGCCGTCATTGCGGTAGAGGCTATTGCCGGCGGGGCGGAAGCGGGCGACGAAGAGATCGAGGTCGCCGTCGCCGTCATAGTCCGCCCACGAGGGGGATCCCCCCGTGCTGTTGATCGGCGCCGCGGTGATGTCGACCCACTCGTCCAGCCGCGCGAAGGCGGCCCGGAGATTCGGCCTGGGGCCGATGTTGCCGGCGGGCGGGGTGACCTGGGGCGTGCCGGTCTCCTTCAGCACATCGCGGATGTAGGCGGGATGCAGAGGGAAGCGGGAGGAGATGTTCGCCTTGTGGTATCCGGAGCAGCACGCTACCGCGCCGGCGACGATGGGGGATGCGCTCGAGGTGCCGTCGAACCGGTCCGTGTAACGGTAGTCGACGCCCTCGGCGTTGTAGAGGTAGCCGTAGCCCGTCGTGACCACGTTCTCTCCCCAACCCTGCAGATCGACCCTCGCCCCGTAGCTGGAGAAGGAGAGCCTCTGGAGATTCCCCTCCGGATAGGTCCCCCCCGCGTAGGCCCCGCCCGCCCCTACGATGATCGCTCCCGAGTCGCCGAACCAGTTGAGGCCGTCGAGGTTCACGTTTCCGTTGCCCGCCGCTTCCACGACATGCATCCGCTTGATCGCGAGGACCCACTGGATGCTGTTGTAGACCCCGTTCTCCGTCTGATTCGGGGTGCTGTCGGTCCACCACTCGATCGGCACGAAGCCGCGTCCGGGGAGATTCCATTGATGCTCGATCAGAAGGACGCTGCCGGCGGGGAACCACCCCG
>VGJL01000082.1 GCA_016867495.1 Candidatus Eisenbacteria bacterium
CGGGCCGTCGTATGCCCGGATCAGATCCGCTAGGAGGACGAAGCTCCCCTTGAGCAGGCCGATAAAGACGGGGACTCGATCGCCGGCCCGTCCCCGGAGCTCGAGGGCCATCCGCCTCACGTCTGCGGCGATCTCGTCTCTCGTCCTCAGGACGCGGAATCGGATCCCGCCGACCTCGACTCTGCTCTGTTCGCCCTTCATCCCCGTTCTCCCCTTCCGGATGCCTGCAAACTCCCTCCTTCGATCCCATCGGCGACCGGCAGCCGGCCCGACCATCCGACGATCCAGATCCTCCGCGTCGTCGCATCGACCCTTGCGCGCGCCGCGCGCCGGATCCCAGGCAGCCAGAGGATCCCGCCCGCATCCTCGATGACCGGCTGCGTCGCTCGCAGCTCCGGCAGGACCCCTCTCTCGGATAATAGGGCGGGGACCTTGCGGACCCTTCCGGATTCCTTCGTCTCCATGCAGTCTCCGGGTCCTGGGGCCCTGATTCGCACTGGGGGCGAAATCATGTCGGCATCGAAGATCTGCAGGCGCTCCAGGCCGCGCACGCGGATCCGGCCAGGGCGCCTTCCCTCCTCGATGAGACGCGCCCGGCAGAGCCCCCCTCCCCACGGCACGCGCGCCTGCCATCCGAGCGCGACGGGTTCGAATGTGGTTCCGCCGGTCCGGCCATCGTCGCCGGCGGGAAGTCCGGCCGTCATCTCGAGAAGACCCCCGGACAGCCTTGCCGCGAGGGGGGCCGCGGAGCGCGTGCTGATCTGGTAACTCCCGGGCTTGCCCGCCTGGATAGCCTCGGTAAGTTTGGCCAGATGCTCAGCCAGAATCTCGGTGTTTTCGTTGGATAACGAGCGGGCAAGGCGCAGGAGCAAGTGCTCGATCATGCCCCGCGGGAGGGCTCGAAGAGGCCTCGGGTCGAGCCGCCGCGATCCGGCCGAGGCCCGGAGGTCGAGCCTTCCGAGATGCTCATCCACGGCCGCGTCCAGGGCCTCCGAGGCATGTCGGACATGAGTCGCGGCGCGCGTGATTGCCCGCGTCGAGCCGCTGCGGATCTCTCCTTCCAGCAACGGAAGCAGATTGTGGCGGATCCTGTTCCGGGTCCTCGATGGATCAAGGTTGGTCGGATCCTCCACCCACTCCTGACCGAGGCCACGAAGATACTCCCTGAGGACAGCCTTTTCTATGGTCATTAATGGGCGCAGAAATGGCCTTCTTATTGGCGCAATCCCCGCTAATCCACCCAATCCAGCTCCTCGGATGAGATTCAGAAGGACGGTCTCGGCCTGGTCGTCGAGCGTGTGTCCGAGAAGGATCCACGGGCACCCGGCGCGGGTCGACAGATCCCGCAAGGCCCGCATCCGCGCTCGCCGCAGCGCCGCTTCCGAGGGAGGGCGCGGCGTCGGCGGCGGGGCCAGCCTGGCCGAGAAGAAGGGCACGGCCAGCCGGGCGCAGATCTCCCGGGCCCGCTTCTCCTCGGCGTCCGCATCGGGCCGGACGGCATGGTTCACGTGCGCGGCAGCGATCGGCCGGGCATGCCGCGCCTGCGTGGCATGGACGAGCCGGAGCAGCGCCGTCGAGTCGGCTCCTCCGGAGAAGGCCAAGAGCAACCCCTCTCCGCGCCCGATCTCATGGTTGCGGGAGAGAAACGCGAGTACGACCGCTTCGAGCCTTCTGGAGAGAGTCATGATTGGCCAGGGAAAAGGTTGGCGGCGCAGGGATTCGAACCCCGGACCCAGTGATTATGATTCACTTGCTCTACCAACTGAGCTACACCGCCAGAGTCCGGCCAGACTGCCGGTACCGGAGTTTACGGCTTTATGGCCCTCCTGTGTCAAGCGCTGCGGAAGCAGCGTCGCTTGACACTTCCGGCGCGCGGATTCTATCGTCACAATCGTCCCCAACCAGGGGTGGGTGGTTCGGCGGCGTCGGGACGCCGATGGGGCTGGCCGGAGGGCCGAGGAGAGACTGGGATGCGAGTGGCATGGGTCCCGCTTGCGGTGCTTGTGGTGGGGTTCGCGTGCGCGGGTCTGGCGGTGGCGCAGGAATCGGCGCCCCCCCAGTTGGCCCCTGTCGACGAGCAGGCTCCCGCGCCCAAGCAGGTGTTCCAATCGCTCAAGAACTTCGGCTCCTTCGGCGCCAACGCCGGGGGCATGCTGCTGCTGGGAGACGAAGACGCCGCCGATGGAGCGCTGATCCGGCCGTCACTCCAGGCATGCTTCCGCTACCGATTCTCCGAGAACTGGATCGGAGTCGGCGAATTCGGCTTCGGCTGGAACGCCTACAAGGACCAGGGAGACACGGTCTACGCGATCACCTCCGGCACTCTCGGAGCCTATCGGCACATCTCAAACGCGCTCGGCGTGGAGTGGAGCGCGGGAGGAGGCGCCGGTCTCTATCGCTGGATCTACAAGTCGGCCGGCAAGGCGATCAAGGATCCGGAGAGCCACCTTGCCTACAAGGGACTGGATCCGGGCCTCTTCGCGGGCATGCAGGTCGAGAAGAGAATGACGGCCCACGTCACCCTGATCGGCACCGCGCAGTACCATCTCCTCTTCTCGTCCAATGAGGATGACTTCCCCACGCGATTCGGAGGGTCCGACTCGTTCCTCGCCTCCCGTCTCGGAGTGAACTATCACTTCTCTCCGTACGAGGGGATCCTCTGGGAGCGGAAGGTCAATCGCACGATTCGCCTGACATCCGGCAAGGCAGGTTCCTGATCACCACAGGGAGTGGCATGCACGAGCGCGTCGCCGGCCTGGGCCTCACCTTCGACGACGTATTGCTGATCCCCCGCAAGAGCGATCTGCTGCCGAACGAGGTCGACCTCTCGATACGGTTGACGCCGGGCCTCAAGCTGGGCGTCCCGCTTCTCTCGGCCGCGATGGACACCGTGACCGAGTCGCGGCTCGCAATCGCGATCGCCCGGGAGGGGGGACTCGGCGTCATCCACAAGAACCTCTCGATCGAGCAGCAGGCGGCCGAGGTCGAGAAGGTCAAGCGCTCGGAGAGCGGGATGATCACCGATCCCGTGACGCTTCCCCCCGACATCCCGGTCGGGGAGGCGCTGGCGGTCATGCAGCGCTACCGCGTCTCGGGGGTCCCGATCACGAAGGACGGCGTTCTCGTCGGCATCCTCACCAATCGGGACTTGAGGTTCATCCGTGATCTGACGCTGCGCATCGAGCAGGTGATGACGAGCGAGAACCTGATCACCGTCCCGGTCGGCACGACGCTTGACGAGGCGAAGGAGATCCTCCACAAGCACCGCATCGAGAAGCTCCCCGTCGTCGATTCCCAGCGCCGCCTGCGCGGTCTCATCACCGTCAAAGACATCATGAAGAAGATCCAGTATCCGAGCGCCTGCGTCGACGCCCACGGGCGGCTGCGCGTCGCGGCCGCTATCGGAACCTCGCCGGAGACGATGGAGCGTGCCGAAGCGCTCGTCGCCAAGGGCGCCGACATGCTCGTTCTGGACAGCGCGCACGGCCACTCGGTGCGCGTTCTCAAAGTCACCGAGCAGGTGCGCGCGCGATTCCCCCAGACCGATCTGATGTCGGGCAACGTCGCCACGAGGGAAGCCGTGCGCGATCTGGTCGCCGCGGGGGCCAACATCGTGAAGATCGGGATGGGACCCGGCGCCATCTGCACCACGCGCGTCATCGCGGGTTCGGGCGTCCCTCAGATCACGGCGATCCTCGATTGCGCGGAAGAAGCCGACCGGCTCGGCGTGCGCGTCGTCGCGGATGGCGGGATCAAGTACAGCGGCGACATCACGAAGGCCCTCGCCGCGGGGGCATCTGCGGCGATGATCGGCAGCCTCCTCGCCGGCACCGAGGAGAGCCCCGGCGAGACCGTCCTGTTCCAGGGACGATCCTACAAGATGTACCGGGGGATGGGATCGATCGGAGCGATGCAGCGCGGCAGCAGGGACCGCTATTTCCAGACGGACGAAACCAACGACTCGAAGCTCGTCGCGGAGGGGATCGAGGGACGCGTGCCCTACAAGGGATCCGTCGGGGGCGTCGTCTTCCAGCTCGTGGGCGGCGTTCGAGTCGGAATGGGCTACTGCGGCGTCGGGACGATCGACGATCTGCGCACGAAGACCCGTTTCGTTCGCATCACCGAGGCCGCTCTCCGCGAAAGCCACCCGCACGATGTGACCATCACCACCGAAGCGCCGAACTACAAGATCCTCTAGACCGGTCGACTTCTTCTGTCTCGCGGCGGAGGGCTTCGCAAGCACTGGAGGCGAGCCGCTCGAACCAGGCGAAGCCGGCCCCCTCCCTCGAGCAGGCCGGAGGAGAAGGAGGGGACCGGTGGGTGGATGTCTATGGCTCGGGGATCTGGAAGTTGAAGTCGGGGTCGAGGAAGCGGATCTCCTTGATGAGCCGGATGATCCTCGCCTTGGTGTCCTCGGCGCCCGTCTTCTTCCAATCTATGTAGAGATCGAGAAACTGGTCGTGTTTCTCGCGGATTTCCTTCTCGCGCTGCTCTCCGTTGGCGACGCGCTCGAGATGGTAGATCTCGCCGGAGGATAGGCGCTTCAGGAGATCGAGGTACTCGCCGCGCATGTGGGCGAGGATCCGAAGGTACTTCTCGAATCCGACCGAGAGCTTCTCGAGGACGTCGGAGATCGCCGCGTTCCGGCCGTGCACCATCTGGCTGTAGGTGTAGGCGAAGCGGTAATAGGTCCGTCCGCGGCCGATCGACGCCTCCTCCGTGGGCCGGTAGAACTCCCTGTCCGGATTCTGCGGCGCCGGCGCTTCTGTGAGGGCGGTCTCGGGGCTGTCGAAGATGCCGAGGGAGATCAGGAGAAAGTCCGCGTTCGTCTTGTAGATCGTATATTTCAGGCGCGCGTCCTTGCTCGTCGAGAGCCGGCGGAATACCTCGGTGTCGTACGGTGAGAGAAACCGCCGGGCCTGCTCCATGTGCTCTGGCTGGATGAGCGAGTCGAGGAGGTGGGCCAGATAGACGTTCACGTCCTCGTCATAGAAATCCTGATTGGACAGCAGTCCCGTCTCCATCCGCGAGTAGAGCAGGCACTTCATCATGAAGTGATAGGTGGGGCGAAAATCTGTTCGGCTCGCCGGGAGCTCGACGTATTGCTGCCTGGTGTCCATCCCGCTCCTCTGGAGTCGCCCACGCCGCCGCGCGGCGGAGAATCCGGTTGACAGTCACCGATCTTGCCGTGGTAACGTCGTTTCGCTGGAAGAGGGGTGCAAAGCACGTGCCATCTTCCGCTCCCGAGGGATGCACCGAGGAGCCAGTCTGCGACATCGGGTGATCGGGTCCGCATGGACGCGTCTGCCGGATCGCTCGAGGGAACCGGTCTTCAAGGCAGATCTGGGTTTTTGAGCGATGGGGCCGGGACAGCGGGAAGCATGCGCTTCCGAAGGACTCGGTCGCTCTCATCGAGCCCTCCGTTGCGCATTTCCATTTCTCCTCCATCGGCGATGCATTCCGAGAGTCGTGTGAGCGGCGGAAGGCCCGAGGCCTCGTGCATGTTGCATGGAGCGCGGCACTCTCGCATGCATGGTGCACAGGCCGCCTGGAGGGTATGTCTTGGAGGATCTGCGCGACGTGCCCCGCAGGAAGGGAACCGGGGGCAGAATCCGCAGGCGCGTCCTGGTGCTCTGCGTGCTTCCCACGCTGTTGCTCGGGGCGACCTACTTCCTGCTCGTCGAGTTCGCGCTGCGTGAGGTTCTCGAAATCGGCGAGGTTCCGCTCCTGCTCCGCGTGGGCGGCGGCGTTCTGGCGCTTCTCTTCGCTCTTGTCGCGCTGGGTTGCGGCAGTCTTCTGGCAGATGGCTTCTTGAGGCCGCTTCGCGCCCTCCTCCGGATCGCCGAGTCGCAGGACATCACGCCCGGACCGACGTCCTACCTGTCGGATCCCGATTCGCATGTGAGGCGTCTGTTTCTGCGCGTGCTGACCCTGGTTCAGCAGAATCGATCAGGGGCCCAGGCGCTTCGCGAGCTCGAGGCGCTCCGAAATGAAGTGCACGCGCTCCGCGAAACGGTGCGGAGCGCCGCGGCGGCCTCGATCATTCCGTCGCCGGTGGAGAGGGAAGCCCCGCAATCGGGCGGCGAGCTGACGGCCGAGATGGAGCGCCTCTGGACTCGCTTCCGGGCCGATCTGAGCGCTGTCGAGGATCGCCTCGACGAGACGTCCCAGGCGCTGGCGGCTCAGGAGAAAGGGCGCAAGGAGTCGACGCTCGAGATGGACACGGCGATCCTCGAGATAGAGCGATTCGGGACTGTCTGGTCCTTGGAGCTGGAAAGGGCGCGCAGGTGTGTTCCGACCCTGCCGGGCGCTCTTGGCTCCTGCTTCAGCGACTTCAGCAACTCCATGCAGCGGCTTCGCGACGCATCCAGGCTCGATGGCGGCGGGCTGCGCGCGATCGCCGAGGCGCGCAACCAGATCTCGCGGGTTCGCGAGATCGTGGGCGGGTGGCTTCACGACGACCCCCAGGCGGGGAAGACAGAATCCGGCCCGCGCTGATACGATCAGGCGGGCGGCGGAAGGGAGCGGTTCCTGTACATGGCGATCGAGGAAGGTTCGAGGCTTCACAGGGAAGGCGCGGAGACCGACCTGGTCCGGACCCTGGTCCGAGATCTGGCGGATCTGATGCAGGCGCAGGCGACAGTGACCAAGGACCTGGCCCGTCTCATCGATCTCCTCTCCGTGAGCGCCGCGGACAGGGCGGCTGCGGGTGGCGTGGCCGATTCGCGGACACAAGCCACGGGAGGGGCGCGGGTCGCGGAAGCTGCGCCCCGGGTGCCCGAGGCGCGACGGCCCGAGCGGCCTGTTCCTGCGCCTCCCACGCCTCCAGCGCCTTTGACTCCACTTGCGCCTCCAGCGGCCCGGCCGCCGGCGCGGCGCGCTGAGACTCCGCCTCCCGCGAGCGCGCCCCCGATCGAGGCGGAAGAGGAGACCGAGTTCACCGTCGTGACTCCTGGAGAGGGAATCTCCTCTGCCGCAGCGACTGGCCCCGGCGAGGAGCTCGATGAGAGCGAGCCGGGGGACGAGGTCGATCGGCCCGAGATTGGGGACGCGACCGTGCTCCTGCTCGAGTCCGGCAAAGCGCGCGTCGGAGTCCTCTGGAGCCAGGTGGCGCAAGTCGGCTCCCTCGGCACGCCGGTGGCTCCCCCGAGAATCGACTCGGAGAGGGGAACGACTGATCTCGTCAGCCTCGGGCTCTTGCTGCACGGCGTTTCCCGCGAGGAGAAGTACTTCGTCGTTCTGGAGCAGGACGGCGAGCGGGCCGCGGTCGCATGCGAGCGGATGCTCGGCCTGGGTCCGCTGAGCTCCGCCGCCCACGACTCGGGAGACCAGCGCATCCAGGTGCTCGGGATCCCGCTTCTGCGGACCTTCGGCAAGGGGGCGCAGGCGGGAGGAGCGGGGCGTCCGGCCGGCGCCCGGGCGATGGCGGGGGGGCGGGACGAGGACGAGAGGGACAGAAGTGGACCGCTGCGCGCGCTGGTCGCGGTGAGGTATCTTCCCGCTCGGGTGGCGATCTGCCGGCACCTGCGGGGTCGCGGGTGGCAGGTTGGCGAGGCGGCCGGCCTGGAGGCGGCCACGGTCTCGTTGGATCTCGGTCACTGGGACGCGATCTTCCTGGAGGCGAGCGGGAACGGAGAAGTGGAAGAGATCGAGGGCAATCTGATGCGCCGCGTGGAGGCGCGCCGGATACCGGTGATCCGGGTCGGCTCGCGAATCACGGGATTGCCGCAGCAGGAGGGACCCGCTGTGATGTTCCCGTTCGCGGAGGCGGAGCTCGACACGATTCTGACGCAGCTCGCCGAGCGTCCCGCCACCGGTTGAAGGGGACTGGATGGAGCGCGTCACGCCGCAGCATCCCGAAGCAGGATCGAAGCACGAGTCGCGTCCGCCCACCGTTCTCATCGTCGACGATGACACCAGAGTCGTCGAGCTGCTCCAGATCACTCTGGGAGGGAGGGGGTACAGGGTCCTCACCGCCGCGGACGGCGAGGAGGCTCTCGACTCCGTGAGGGCGCATCGCCCTGACTTCCTGGTGCTGGACGTTCGCCTGCCCCGCCGCAGCGGATTCGATGTCTGCGAGACGGTCCGCAAAGATCCGGATGTCAAGAACCTCCCGATCATCATGATCTCGGGAAATACCGCGACGGAGAGCCGCCTCCAGGGGCTGCGCGCCGGCGCGGACGACTACCTCACGAAGCCCTTCTCCCCCAGGGAACTGCTCCTCAAGATGCAGAGGATCCTCGATCGCAATCGCGACCAGGAGGTCCTCGCCCTACGGACGGAGGTCCTCGAGGAGGAGGTGCGAAGGCAGCGCGATCGCCTCAAGGAGATCCATACCGACTTCCAGAATCACTTGAACCGGATGACGATGATTCTGGATCGGATCCAGGACCTCAACCGGCATCGGGCGATCAGCGAGATCCTCCACCGCCTGGTGCTGACGGCCGTGGGAATCCTCGACTTTGGATCGGTGGCCCTCCTGCTCCTGGAGGACGGGCTGCTGAGACCCCACGTCCACCGCGGCATGCGTCTCAAGGATCCCAGGACGCTGGCGATAGACCCGTGCAGCCCGCTCGCGCAGCTCCTTGCGTCAACGAAACGCGCGATGGCGACAGAAGACCTCACCCTCAGGCCGGAGTGCCGCGACGAGGTGGGGCTGCTATCGGCCGCGGGCTTCATCTGGTCCGTCGGGATCGCCTCGGAGGGCGGTTTGAGGGGGATCCTCTGCGTGGGCGAGCGGTCGGACCGACAGCCTCTCGATCGGTTCGACATCCGTCTGCTCGAGGCGCTGGCGACCTCCGTGGGCACCGCGCTCGCCAACGCCGATGTCTTCGGGCGGACCCAGGCGGCCTTTCTCGAGACGGTCACCTCGCTCCTGCTCACGTTCGAGAGCCGGTATCCGCATCTGCTGGGCCATTCCGAGCGGGTGGCCCGGCTCTGCCTCGATGTCGGGCGCGAAGCGGGGCTCTCCGGAGAGGATCTGGAGGCGGTCGGGCAGGCCGCGCTGCTCCATGATCTCGGAGCGATCCAGCGGAACGAGTCGCTCCTGCGCGATGCGATCGTGCTCACGCCCGAGCAGCGCAAGCAGCGCCAGATCGAGGCCAGCGAGATGATCGGGAACCTACTGCCGGCCATCGCCAGCGATACGGTCGTCGAGATCCTCAGGCATCAATCTGAGTACTGGGACGGCTCGGGAGTCCCCGACGGGCTGACGGGGGAGAGGGTCCCTCTCGGCTCCAGGATCCTCTCGATCGCGAACGCCTATGACGCGCTGATCAGCGTGAGGCCGCACCGCCCGCCTTACGTTCCGGACCAGGCCCGCGAGTTGATTCGCGCGCGCGCCGGAAGGCAGTTCGATCCCAACCTCGTGCGGATCCTCGTCGATCTGCTGGCCGCGGGTGGGGGAGAGAGCGACTGAGGGGCTCCGGCGGGTTTCTGCGCGGGCCAGAAGCGCTCCGCCTGGAGTGCGAGGGGGCCCCGAGCGGTTCCCGGAGCCCCGCGCCGCGGACGCGAACCTAGCGGGGCGAGGGGAGCCGTCGGGGCCCGTAACGCTCGCGGAGCGCCGCCCGCGTCTCGGGAGTGATCCAACGGGTCTAGCGGTAGAGGGCCTTCGTTCGTCCCCAGGTCATCGACTTCACCGGAACCGCGGCATCGAGCCCGCCGCTTGTCGGGGTCCCGATCACGAACACGTCGTCGAGATAGACGCCCTCCTTCGGCGTGCCGCCGCTCGCGTTCGAGAGGAAGAGGAACTTGAGGTAGAGGGCGGTCGTGGTTGTCGGGAGGCTCAGAGGGATCGAGTGGCGGATATAGGTCCGCTGCGGGCTAGTGCGGTCGATGGTGCGCACCGTGACCCAATTGGTCCCATTGGTGGAAATCATCGCCTGGAGCTTGTCGTAAGAGTTGGTCGAACGAAACTCCGACCAGGCGGAGAACTCAAAGACGATGTTCTTCATCCCGGCCACATTGATCGGAATCTGCGTGATCAGGTGGCTGGTCATGTAGTGATCGTATCTCCTGACGAAACTGGGCATCGCCGCGCAGTGGACGCTGGCCTGACCGCTGGCGACTCTGGCTCCCTGGCCCGCGGCCACCACGCCCCAGTAGTCGAATCCGCTGGAGGCGTTCAGATCGGATGAGATCCATCTGCACGTGGGTCCGCCGTTGATGCCGCCCGGGCCCATCTCGAAGCCCTCGTCCATGATCACGACGGGCCCCGCGAGGGTTGGGGAGACGGCGAACAACGCGAGAAGAAACACCGAGAACGCCGCGCAGATCGCTGATGCCTTTGAGCCGGGGGACTGCTGCCTCTTCATCGAGCACCTCCTGTCCGTCGCCCTGGCTCCGGTAGCGCCCTTCGCCCGCCGCCCCAGGGCATCCTTCGGTAGGTAGATCGCAGGAGGTGTGCGGTGGTTACATGCGGAGCTCGTCGTCTGTCGGCCTCAGCGAAGAACCACGAACTGGCGGTGGATGGCCTTCCGCGCCCCCTCGCTCCGCGCCCCAGCTCCCTGGGTTTCCACAGAGACGATGTAAGCGCCGGCCGGGACTACGCGACTCTCGGCGTCGCGCCCATCCCATCGCGCCAGGAACGCGCCGGCCGATCTCCATCCCTCCTGCCAGCGGCGGACGAGGCGGCCCGCGGGGTCGTGGATCGCGATCGCGACTTCTCCCGAGCGGTCGAGATGGCATTCGATCTCGATCGGGCCTCGGGCAGGATTCGGTCGGACGCTTAGGTCGACGCGCCGGCCCTCCGGCGGCGCGGAGACTCCGGCCGGATCGGCGAACCGGACCCGCAGGGCGATGGAGTAGGTCGATGGCACGAGCTCGCCGCTGCTCAGGCGTCTGGAGATGGACGGCGGTCCGCTCAACCC
>VGJL01000083.1 GCA_016867495.1 Candidatus Eisenbacteria bacterium
AGCTCACACGCCGCGTCGCCTCCTCCCCTCGCGTGCGCGGCGTCGATGGAAGGAGGATGCGCTGGCCCGAAGCGGCGACCGCCATCCCCCACTTCTCTTGCGCGACCTGCTGCACTTCCGTGAAACGGCACTCCTGCTTCAGCCTCGTTAGCAGGATCGCTTCGTCGGTCTCGAGAGACTGGAGATGCCGCTCCAGCCGCTCGATCCTTCCGCTCGTCTCCTTGATTGCGAGGCGCTCCCAGGTCAGCAGAAGCAGGAAGGAAAAGAAGCCGACCAGCAGGATGATCCCCCACAGGCCGGCCGGTCGACGCGGTCGGTGATGCCTCGCAGCCGCCATGTCAGTCCTTCCTTTCGAGGGCCCGCAGCCTCGCCGATCGGGCCCTGGCATTCCCCAGGACTTCGTCCCTTCCGGGACGCACGACTTTCTTGGTGAGCATCCGGAATCGGGGCTCTCGGTCCGCCCCCGGTTCCTTTCTGTGGAGCTGCTTGACCCGCCTGTCGCTGAGCGACTCATAGGCGATGACGAGCAGCCGGCCTCCCGGCACGAGCCAGTCGGACGCGTGGCGGAGAAGCGAGTCGATCTCCTCCAGCTCGCGGTTGACCCTCATTCTCAGGGCCTGGAAGATCCGCGAGAGTTCGGCGGGCCCTCCCGGGAGGGCTCCGGCCCGCCGCAGGATCGAGGCGAGATCTCCTGCCGTCTCGATCGGCGCGCGCTCGCGACCCCGCACGATCGCCCGCGCCGCGGCCCTCGGCCGGCGGACCTCGCCCAGCTCGCGCAAGAGCGTGATCAACTCCTCCTCCTCGAGATCGCGCAGGAGGTCCCCGGCCGTCCGCGACAGGCTGAGGTCCATCCGCATGTCGAGGGGAGCCGTCGGATCGGCGTACTGGAATCCGCGCGAAGGCTGGTCGAGCACCGCGGAGTTCAGACCGAGATCGACGAAGATGCCATGCGCGAGGGCGCCTTCTTCTGCGAGACGCTCCCCGATCCGGGAGAACGATTCGTTGAATAGCCTCACGCGTCCCTCTTCTCCGGCGAGCGCGGCCCTGGCGATCTCAAGCACGTCCGCATCCCAGTCGAATCCCCACAGGCGGCCGCTGGCGGAGAGATGCCGGAGGATGCCCCTGGCGTGACCTCCGCAGCCGACGGTCCCGTCCACGTACAGCCCATCCGCGTCCCAGACGAGGAATCGAGGAACCTCGCTCTCCAGCACGGGCGTGTGGCCCATCGGGGTTTCCCTTGTCTCCGGTACGGCGCCTCGCGGTCCGAGAGCGTCCCATGCCGACGCGGCTAGGGTTTTGCGCGTCCCGGTGCGATTGGGTCTTGCCCGAGAGTCGGCCCTCGGACCGCGTGCGCCGCCTCCGAAGAGCGGGCTAGTTCCTCGAAACCCCAAGGGGTGAGAGGTCCTGGATGAACTCCTCCATCCGGACCCGCTCATCCCTCGCCGGGAGCCGTACGTCGCACCCGGCGAACAACTCGATCTCCTCGACCGATAGCGTCAACAGAACGATCGCGAGCAAGTACGGATCGATGCCGCGGCACTGGATCGCGACGCGCCGTCTGCTCAAGCGCCTCAGCTCCTGAGCGACGGGGGCCATGCCGCGGAAGTCGATGTGCGAGACATTCTGCCAGTCGATCAACACAGACTCCGTCGCGGAGGGAAGATCGCCGAGAAGCTCCGCGAGTCGCGCGAGCTCCGGTCGTCCCATGGTCCCCGACAGATGCGCCGCCCATTCCCCCTCCGCGATCCTGACCAGCATCTCGCCAGGATCCTCGGCTCCTCGAATGAGCCCACGAATCATCGATCCCTCGGACATCGCGCGGAGCCTCCCTAGTCGCGGTGGCGGAAGTAGCTGCTCGCCAGTTCCTCGATCGTTCCCGAGGACTTCTTTCCGCTGGCCTGGTATTCCTGGAATAGGCGGGGCGACCACAGCTCGATCCGCGTGTTCGCGCCGTAGATCAGCACCTCGCGCTCGAGACTTGCGAAATCGCGCAGACCTTGGTTAATCTGTATGCGCCCTTGCGCGTCGGGCTTCTGGACGTCCGCGTCGTGCAGCATCAGCCGCTCGAAGTAGCGGGCCTCGCGCTCGGACTGGAACTCCTCGCGCTCGAATCGGGCCTGGAACTTCTCCCATGTCGAGGGGGGAAGGAGAAAGAGACAGCCATCGAAACCACGGATGAGGATCAGATGGGTCGCGTTGGCGAGCTTCATGATCTCGCGGTGCTTGGCGGGGACGTTGGTCCTTCCCTTCCGGTCCATCGCGTGGATGAATGTCCCGACAAAGGGAATCACGGTGCCCCCCGACCCGAGATATGACGATCAACTAACCCATTTCAACCCACTGCGGGGTTCAACTTAACCCTCCTTACCCCTCGGGTCAACAGGAAAAGGCCTGAAGACCCTTTTTGTCCGGGCGTTCTGCGCTGTTGATGGCGTCACGAACAATCGATCGGTATGTCTACGAGACGACCTCGTCGAGGATGTCGGCGAGGCGGCGGGCGAGGCGGCGGCGATCGTAGGACGCGACAACCTCCGGATCGGTCCGGGCCCGCAGGGCCCCTTCCGCGAGATAGGCGGCGAATAGATCGGCCAGCGCGCGGGCGCCTCTCTCTGGATCCGATGGGGGCGCGCAGGCGCCGGCCCCCGACGTCCGGATCAGATCCCACGCCGCCCCTCCCTCGGGGACAAGGGCGAGGATGGGACGGCCGGATCGCAGATACTCGGGGACCTTCCCCGGAAGGATGAGACGCCCCTCGTCGCTGTCCTGTTCCATCAGGAGCAGCAGCTGGGCCTCGTGGAGCCTCTTGATCCCCTCGCGATGCGCAACCGGGTCGGCGAAGCGAACCAGGTCGGAGAATCCCCTGCGGCGCGCCTCGCGCTCATCCTCGCTGTAGCGTGGTCCGACAAGCTCCACGCGCGTGCGCGCTCGCGCGTCGGGCCGCAGGCGAAAGAACGCTTCCAGGTGATCGAGCAGCGGCGAGACTCCTCGCTCGGGATTGAGCTGCCCCATGTGCAGGAGGAGGAACGATGGATCAGGGGGCGGAACCTCTCGCGGAAAGTCATCCCCGTCCCAGCCGTTCGGAATGCAGACGACCTTGGCGGGATCGATTCCCGCGATCCTCTCTCTGAAATCGCGCGCGGTCGCCTCGGAAGTCACGATGATCCGCGAGGCGGCCCGAACGACGCGCTCCTCCAGGCGATGCTGGATGCGCCTGTGGAGCGGCGTCGGAGGACGGAAGCTCATCCTGCGCGTCCACGGATCGCGGAAGTCCGCGATCCACGGGATTCTCATGCGCGAGAGGCGAAGCCCGACCAGGTGCGCGCTGTCGGGCGATGAGGTCGTCATGAGGACCGCCCCCGGTTTCCACGCCCGCCGGACGGCCCGTGTCGCCACCGGAACCCAGCCGACGTAGGGATCGGGGATCAGGAAGATCGAGGAGAGCCGCCTGAGGAGGCGCTGAGACCTTCCGGAGCGGCAGGCCGCGCCGGCGGCGCCCCGCCGTCCCCGCGCGAGCCCGCCCAGCCTCGCCGGGATCGTTCTCGCCTCGGTCCGCACGACCTCGAGATCCGCCGGGATCTCCGACGAGAGCGTCGGGTCCACCATCCAGTAGCGGCTCTCCTTGACGGTCACGATCGTCGGGCGCCAACTGTGCTCCGGCAGATAGCGCGCGAACTTCAGCGTCCTCTGCACCCCCGCCCCGCCTGTGGGCGGAAAGAAGTAGGCGACGTAGATGAGCGATCTCACCGCGCGGCGACCGCTAGGGACATGGGCCGTCGCCCAGCCCGACGCCGACGGACCGCAGGCCGTCCGGGGTCGATAGACGGATCCAGTAGAGTCCGGGAGCGAGCCGCTCGCCCGAGGCGCCGGCGCCGTCCCAGACGGCATCGCCCGCGGCGCGCCGATCGAAGCGGGAGACGACATCCCCGCTCACATTCACGATCAGCCCATCGGCGAGCCCGGCGAAGCCGTGGAGCCTGATCCCCTCGCCGCACCCCGGGATGAACGGGTTCGGATAGGCGACGACCTCGTCGGCCCCCCTTCCGGTCGCGGGCGTGGGTGTCAGGCGCGCCAGCCCTCTCGCGGTCCCTATCCAGACCGACCAGCCGTCGGGATCGAGGGCCAGCGTCTCCACGTTCGGGTTCGGGAGATCGGGAGGCCCGTAGGTCGTGAATGAGAACCCCGTCTCCGTCGGCGCGAGACGCGTGATCCCGCCGCCCCGCCCCTGCAAACCGGTCGCCACCCAGGCTCCCCCGTCGGCGACGGGCAGGAGGGCGCTGACCTGCGGCATGGGGAGGCGATCGAACCCCGGCCCCACCTGCCTGATCTCGTCGGTGTCGAGGTCGATCACGCTCAAGCCGGCGGCCGTGCCGACCCAGACGACGTTCCCCCGCGCGGCCAAGCGGGTGACCGCGTCCGAGATGATCCGCCTCGCGAAGACCGAACCGGTGGAATAGAGCGCCCAGGTCCCGTCATCGCCGGAGAGCGGCTTTCGGTCCGGACCGAGGTTCCAGCGATGGAGCCCCCGCTCCCTGTATCCGATCCAGAGATCCTCGCCGAGGGGAAGGACCGCGCGGACTCGATTGCTCATCATTGTGCCGGGGGGCGCCGTGCTGATCGTGATCGGCGTCCACTCCCCGGTCTGCGCGTCCCGGAACCAGACTCCCTGGGCGTAGGCCTCCTGGTCATTGTCCGATGCCGCCCAGAGATTGCCGTCCGCGTCGAAGACGAGATCGCGCAGATTGCGCGGCTCCTGGACCAGGGTCTGCTCACCCTGAACGAGCCTGAGATCGCATCCCGACGCGCCGCAACAGCAATGGGCCATCCAGAGACCGTCCGCGCCGAAGAGCAGGTCGAAGCACCAGTTCTCGAGGTTGATCGGCCGGGACCACTCCCGTCGATCGTACGACTGGCGCATCGGCACTTGCCCCGACTTGGCGGTCGTCGCGTGGAGCCGACCCTCGGGATCGAAGGCGAGGGCGAGGTAGTGGGAACGGGCGCTCGGTCCGGGGAAGGCGTGCCGCCTCCACTGCGCCTCCGCCGGGTCGAAGCGCCAGAGACCGTCGGCGGCCTCGTTCGGATCATGGCCGGCCGCCCAGAGGCGACCGTCGGGCGTGCGAAGGAGGGCCCGCGCCAGGAAGGACCGGCCCCCGACCAGCGACCATGCGGCCTCGCCCACCCGGGCCCAGACCCCCTTGCCGCCGGCGGCGTAGAGCGCGTCCCCAACCGAAAGCAGATCGACGATCGCCGCATCGCTCGTCATCCCCGCGGCCAGGAGGGTCCATCTCCGCTCGCCTGACGGCCCGCGCAGGACGTAGACGCCTTCCGGGAACGCAGCGATCCACTCGCCCCTGTGGCGAGCGAGACGGGTCGCCGATGGATTTGCGACCCCATCCGCGTAGGTGGTCCATCCTCCCGCACCGATGGTGTCGCGGTGGACCACCCCGAGGGCCGTGGCGATCCAGATGCCATCGCCGCCCGGATCGCTCGCGAGATCCCTCACGTCGAACGAAGGCAGCCCGCAGGGGTCGATCCCCTCCTGGCATGGGAAACGGAGTCGGAAGTCGCCGCCCGACTTGACCTGGATGCTGAATCCCTGCGCCGTCCCGACGAGGAGAGAGTCCTCCCCCAGCCGGATCCGTTGAATCCTGTCGCCCGGAATGGGTCGAAGAATGCTCGTGTAGGGCTCCCACGAGCCGGTCCCGGGATCGAGGATCGAGATCCCGACCCTCTCGGTCCCGAACCAGATCCGGCCGTCGGGACCGGCGACGGCCTGGCTCAGGGAGTCGCTCAGGAGGCCGTCGCGCCCCCTGTGGAAGACCGTCGACTCCTCGCTGCCGGGATGATAGGCGACGGCGCCGCCCCCCGTGGCGATCCATATCCTCGAGCCGTCATAGGCGAGAGCGCGCAGGTCGTTCACGTTGAGATGGACGTCCCACCGCGTCTGCCGGCCGTCTTCCGCGGCCGCGCGGGAGAGGCAGGCGGCCAGCATGCAAAGGATGGCCAGAGATCGTTTCACCTTTCCCCCTTCCTGCGGCGCAGGCGATCCAGGAGCAGGCTGCCGTCCAGGGCGAGGCTCCACCTTCCAACATACTCGAGATTCGCCGCGCATCGCTCCTCCGTCGTCCTCGCGGCGGGCCCCGCAAGCGTGATCCATCCCGGCGGCGCGTCGGGCGGAAAGCGGCGATAGGCCTCGGGGAGCGCGTCCCACGCGGCCGCCTCGAACGGGTGGATCCCGACCATGCTCCACTCGCCGCGCAGCCAGAGAAGCAACGTCGGGTACTCGCGCACGGCGGTGAGGAGGAAGCCGCCGGGCCATCTCCCCGCCAGCGCGCCGACGCAGAGCCTCTTGCCGTTCCTGCCGATCAGCTCCCTGCGGAGCGTCCCCCGCCCCAAGAGGGCGGCGCCCCCGCGCGCGAGAAGGAAGGGCACGAGGAACAGAGCCAGCGCCGTGAGGGCCGCCGCGGTGTCGAGGATCCGCTTCTCCCACGACCGTCCGGCAAGACGGAAACCGGAGACCTGCAGGGCCGGCATGCCGAGGAAATCCCCCATCCGCGCGCCGTGGCGCAGAGAGGCGCGAAGACGGGGGACGAGACGCACCGGAATCCCCGCGCCGGTGAGCCGCTCGATGAGAGCGGCGGGGGCCGCCTCCGACCAGTCCTCGAAGATCACGACCTCCGCGATCCTCTCGTCCTGCACCCACAGGAGCGTCGCCTCCTCGATCGAGGCCGGCTCCCCGCCTCGGGGAACGGCCAGGACCGCCGCGGTGTTTGTCAGCGGAAGGATCTCCCATCCGAGGTGAGGGTCCCGATCGAGGCGCCGCCTCATCTCCTCCGCGTCCGCGGGGGGCGCCAGGAGGCCGATGCGCCGGAGGTGGAGCCTCCTCGAGCGAACGCTCCCCTGCGCGCGGAAGATCGCGGCGCGGAAGAGGAGGATATAGAGGAGCGCCAGCGGCAGGAAGACGATCACGACCGCGCGGGAGTAGACGGGGGTGGCGAAGAGGAAGGTGGAAGCCATCATGATGAGGGCCGTGGCGGCGATGGCGCGCGCCGCTCCGAGCAGCTGCTCGCCCCCCTCCTCGCGCCTGCGGCTCCTGTACATTCCGGCGAGGGCGAGGGCGACCAGGGCCACGGCGTTCGTGAAGACGAGCAGCCTCGCGTAGCGGCCCACGCCGAACATCGGCTTCTCGAAGATCGCCCCCGACAGGTGCCTCGCCAGATAGGCGGACGCGAAGGCCAGATTGACCGCGGCGAAGTCCGAGAGGACGAGAATCATCTTCCTGATGGTCGAGCTGCGGCGCTTGAGCCAGTAGAGGACGAAGCTCCACTTCTCGTAGTAGCGGAAGGTCGAGGCAAGATGGATCAGAAGCCCCTTGCCCGGCCGGCGCGCGCTCTCGCGCCCGTAACGGTGGACCATGATCGAAGCCGGGTGGTAGACGGTCTTCCAGCCCCGCGCGCGCATCCGGTAGCACCAATCGACATCCTCGAAGTAGAGGAAGAACCGCTCGTCCATCGGTCCGACATCCTCGACCGCGCGCCGCCGCACCAGAAGACTCGCCCCGAGGCACCAGTCGACTTCGCGCGTCTCCTCGTGGTCGTAGTCGAGCATCAAGTGCTCCCTCAGGATCCTGTGGTTCGGCCAGAGGCGTCCGAGGAAGGTCCTGCGCAGGAGGAAGACCGGGAGCGTGTAGAAGGTCCTGCACGAGTGCTGCAGACTGCCGTCCGGATTGAGGAGCTTCGGCGCGGCGATCCCGATCGTCGGATCCCGTCCCATGCGATCGAGCAGCGCCTCGACGCTCCCGGGGCGGACCTCCACATCCGGATTCAGGACGAGGAAGCAGTCTCCCCTCCCTGCCGCAAGTCCCTGGTTCACGGCCCGCCCGAATCCAAGGTTCTGCTCGTTGCGCCGATAGATCGCCCGAGGGTGCTCGGAAGAGATCCTCTGTGCCTCCTCGTCCAGAGGGGCGTTGTCGATGACGAGCACCTCGTGGGGGAGCGAGGCCGCGCTCGATGCGATCGAGGCGAGGCAGGCGCGCAGGAGATCGGGCGTGCGGTAGTGGACGATGATGAACGAGATCTTCGGGACGCCGTCGCCGGGCGACTGTCCGCCCGCGCCTGTCGTGAAGAGAGACGCCTGGCTCATGAGGCGACCCCTCTCGGAGGGCGCGGGCGCCGGCCGAGCAGGCGCGCGAAGCCCAGGCGGATCACCAGCACCATCGCCTCCCGTATGATCCTGCGGTTCATCTTGCTGATTCCGACGCGCCTGTCCACGAAGAGGATCGGGATCTCGGCGATGCGGAAGCCCATCCTCCAGGCGTGCCAGCTGATCTCGATCTGGAACGAGTAGCCGTCGCTCTTGATCCTCTCCATGTCGATCGATTCCAGCACGACCCTGCGGAAGCATTTGTAGCCGCCCGTGGCGTCCTTGACCGGGAGCCCGGTGACCACTCGGGAGACGAGATTCGCGCTATAGCTCAGCATCAGCCGCCTGAGGGGCCAGTTGACGACCGTGACCCCGTCCAGGTAGCGGCTCCCCAGGACGAGGTCCGCGGATCGGGCGGCCTCGATGAACTTCGGGATCTCGGCGGGATCGTGCGAGAAGTCGGCGTCCATCTCGAAAACGAGATCGACCCCGCGCCCGAGGGCGTACCGGAAGCCGTCGCGGTAGGCAGACCCAAGACCCATCTTCGTCGGACGGCGGATGCAATGGACCCTCGAGATCGCCCGGCTCATCTCCTCGACGTGGCCGCCGGTGCCGTCCGGGGAGGCGTCGTCCACGACGAGGACCTCGATGTTGGGCCCGACGGCGAGGACCTTGGGGATCAGCTCGCGGATGTTGTCGAGCTCATCATGGGTGGGGATGATCACCATCACCCTGGGGAGATTCCGGTCCATCACGCCCGCTCAGGATCGGGAATCCGCCCCGCGAAACCACTCGACCGTCATGCGGAGGGCGTCGCGCACGTCGACCTTCGGCTCCCAGCCGAGCCGCGACCGCGCGAGGCCGATGTCGGGCTGCCGCACCTTCGGGTCGTCCTCCGGCAGCGGGCGGCAGATCACCCGGCTCGCGCTCCCGGTGATCTTGAGAATGACATCGGCCATCTCGGCGACCGTCATCTCCTGCGGATTGCCGATGTTGACAGGCTCCTGGAGATCGGACCGCATCAACCGATCGATCCCATCGACGAGATCGGTGATGTAGCCGAAGGAGCGCGTCTGCGTGCCCTCCCCGAAAACGGTCAGCGGTTCGCCCCGCAGCGCCTGCATGATGAAGGTCGGGACCGCCCGGCCGTCGTCGCGCCTCATCCGGGGACCGAAGGTGTTGAAGATCCTGACGATCCTGGTGTCGAGGTTGTGGTATCGGCGATAGGCCATCGTGAGCGCTTCCGCGTATCGCTTCGCCTCGTCATAGACTCCCCGAAGGCCGATCGGGTTCACGTTCCCCCAGTACGACTCCGGCTGCGGGTGGATCAGGGGATCGCCGTAGACCTCGGAGGTCGACGCGAGCAGGAAGACCGCCTTCTTGGCGAGGGCGAGTCCCAGCGCCTTGTGCGTCCCCAGAGCCCCCACCTTGAGCGTGTGGATCGGGAGCCTCAGGTAGTCGATCGGGCTCGCGGGACTGGCGAAGTGCAGCACGTAGTCGAGCGGACCGTCGACGTAGATGTAGTTGGTCACGTCGTACTCGATGAACGAGAAGCGCGGGTCCCGTATGTGGGCGATGTTCTGCACGCTCCCGGTCAGGAGGTTGTCCATGCAGATCACCTCCATCCCCTCCTTCAGCAGGTGATCGCACAGGTGGGAGCCGATGAACCCTGCCCCCCCCGTGATGAGTACCCTCATGGCTCTCCCTCCTCGGGTAATCGCTTGTAGATGGGGGCCTCGCGCGGCCGTTCGATGGCGGCGATCATCTCCGCCAGCAGGCCCATCGAGATGAACTGGATGCCCAGAATGACGAGTATGACAGCGAAGAGCAGGAGGGGACGGACCCTGAGCTTGCTCTCGATCACCCAGATCGCGGCCATGTAGAAGTTCAGGAGGATTCCCGCCGCGAGGAACAGCACCCCCAGGCGGCCGAAGACATGAAGCGGCGAGCGGTGCCTCCCGCTCAGAAACATCACGAGCAGGAGATCCAGGAAGCCGTTCACGAAGCGGCTCGAACCGAACTTGCTCCGGCCGTGGAGCCTGGGGTGGTGGAGGACCTCCTTCTCTCCGACCCTCCATCCCAGCCGATGGGCCAGCACCGGGATGTAGCGGTGCAGCTCTCCATGGAGGGTCAGGCTGTCCGCCACCGGCCGCCGGTAGACCTTGAAGCCGCAGTTGAAGTCGTGGATCTTGATGCCCGTCGCCCACGATGTGACCAGGTTGAAGACCCGGCTCGGGAGACGCTTGTTCAGGGGATCCCGCCGCCTCCTCTTCCATCCCGACACGAGATCGTAGCCCGACTCGCAGACCGCCAGCATGCCGGGGATCTCCTCGGGATCGTCCTGCAGATCGCCATCGAGGGTGACGATGTAGGCATCGCCCCTGGACTCGCGGAAGCCCGTGGCCAGGGCGGCCGACTTGCCGCAGTTGGTCCGCAGGACGATCAGGCGCAGTCCTGGGATCGTTCCGATCCGCTCCTCCACCCGCGCGGCCGTGCCATCGGTGGACCCGTCATCGACGACGAGGATCTCCTGGCTCCGTCCGAGCCGCGCCAGGACATCGGAGGTCTTCTCCAGCAGGACGCAGATGGAGCCTGCCTCGTTGAAGGCGGGAATGACGACCGAGATCTCGACCGATCGGCTCACTCAGGCTCCCCCGCAAGGTAGCGGATCATCCACGCGTGCATCCGCGCAAGCCCATCCTCGAG
>VGJL01000084.1 GCA_016867495.1 Candidatus Eisenbacteria bacterium
CTCAGGGGGCACGAGTGAAACAGTCCCAGGGGATTGAAGCCGATCAGAGCCGCCGCAGCCGCGCCGATCGCCGCGGCCGCGACGGGGGCAACGAGCAGATCGCGTCGCCGCATGCTCCCGCTCAATCCCCCCCGACGGCCTCGACGAAGGCCCGGTGGATCTCGGACCCGGGCGCGAGCTCCGGGTGAAACGTCGATCCCCAGACGCGTCCCTGTCGCACGAGCGTCGGCTCGCCATCCAGATCTCCGAGGACCTCCACCCCCGGCCCTACTCTCTCGATCCGCGGAGCGCGGATGAACACCATCTCGGCTCTGCGCGGACTCCCGCCATTCATTCGCAACATCCCCATGCCGGCGAAGCTGTCGACCTGCCGGCCATAGGCATTCCTGCGAACCGTCAGATCGAGTAGGCCGAGGCTCCTCTGCGGCGGCCCGACAACCTCGTTCGCGAGGAGAATCAGCCCCGCGCAGGTTCCGAAGAGGAACCCTCCGCGCCGGTGGAAACCGGAGATCGCATCATCGAATCGGTATTCCGACAGGAGCTTCAGGAGCGTCGTGCTCTCCCCCCCGGGCAGGATCAGGCCGCGCAGGGTCGATATCTGCTCCGTGCGCCTGACCTCGACCGGATCCGCGCCGGCTTCCACGAGGGCGCGCATGTGGGCCGCGAAGTCGCCCTGCAGCGCCAGCACTCCGATCGGGACCTTCAGAGACATCCCGTCACGCCCGCTTCCCGCTCCCGCGCGCTCCGCTGCGACTCGCCTTCACGCCGACTACCATCCGCGCGTCTGTAGCAACTCGCTCTCGGCCATCTTGGCGACGTCCAGGCCGGGCATCGCGTCCCCCAGCTCCTCGCTCACCTCCGCGAGGACCTTGGGGTCGCCGTAGTGGGTCACCGCCCTCACGATCGCCGCGGCTCTGGCGGGGGGATCGGCGCTCTTGAAGATCCCTGAGCCGACGAAGACCGACTCGGCCCCCAGCTGCATCATGAGCGAGGCGTCAGCGGGAGTGGCGATGCCCCCGGCGGAGAAGTTCGGAACAGGGAGCTTCCCGGCCCGGGCCACGAGGCGGAGGAGCTCGAAGGGAGCGCCCAGCTCCTTGGCCTTCGACATCAGCTCCTCCTCCCGGAGGATCGAGAGCTCCCGGATGCCCCGCGTGATCGCCCGCATGTGACGAACCGCTTCGACGACATCGCCCGTTCCGGCCTCCCCCTTCGTTCGGATGAGGGCGGCTCCCTCCCCGATCCTGCGAAGCGCCTCGCCGAGGTCCCGGCAGCCGCAGACGAAGGGAACCTTGAAAGCGAACTTGTCGACGTGGTGCGCCTCGTCGGCCGGCGTGAGGACCTCGCTCTCGTCGACGAAGTCGACACCGAGCGCCTCGAGAATCTGCGCCTCGGCGAAGTGGCCGATCCTGCACTTGGCCATCACCGGGATCGAGACCGTGGCCATGATCTCCTTGATCTTCCTCGGGCTCGCCATCCGCGCGACGCCGCCCTCCCGGCGGATGTCGGCGGGAACGCGCTCGAGCGCCATGACCGCGACGGCGCCGGCCTCCTCGGCGATCTTCGCCTGCTCGGCGTTCGTGACGTCCATGATGACCCCGCCCTTCAGCATCTCGGCGAGGCCCGTCTTGAGCCTCAGCGTCCCAGTCTCCATCTTCGCGATTCTCCCTCCCCTGCCGGGGAAATGCCCACCGTCCTTCTTCAGCCTCTCATGGCGCGTCGCGCCGAGCGTCGGTCGATCATGAATCCCTCTCCCTCCGGCGGCGGTCACAGCGTCGGAGCGGCCGCGCCGTTACGCTCGCGCGCCGCCGTCATGCCCACCCGATCCCTCACCGCGCCCGCCAGTCTCTTCACTCCCTCGCGGAGTCGGGGTTCATCCTCGCGGACAAAGCAGAGGCGAACTCCATCCCGTCCCCCGTCGCCCGCGCAGAAGACCGGCCCGGGGTTGACGGCGACGCCGCGCCTGAGAGCCTCCTCCGCGACCCCCTCCGCGTCGACCCCGTCGGGCAGGCGCAGCCAGAGGGTCATGCCGCCCGCCGGACGGGTCCAGGAGCACCCATCCGGCATCTCCGTCTCCAGAGCCTGCAGGACGGCGCCCAGGCGGGACCGGTTGCGCTCCCTGATCATCTCCAGATGACGATCCAGGGCTCCTCGGCGGCAGAACTCGGCAAGCGCCATCTGCGTCAAGAGCCCGCTTGACAGGTCGGCGCACACCTTCATTTCGCTGAGCGGACCGACAAGCGACTCCGGCGCGACAAGCCAGCCGACCCGCAGGCCCGGGAACAGGATCTTGCTGAACGTCCCGAGCAGCGTCACCCCGGGAGGGAAGCCTTCCGCGAGGAGCGGCGGCGGCGCCTTCCCCTCGTAGTCCAGCTCCGCGTCGAAGTGATCCTCCACGATCGGCAGCCCTTTCTCCTCCGCGAGCGAGAGAAGCAGGCCCCTCCGCTCGGGCGACATGGTGATCCCTGTTGGATTCTGGAAGACAGGCATCGTGTAGAGCATTCCGGCATCGGTCGCTTCGAGCGCCTGCCGCAACAAGTCGATTCGGAGCCCTTCCCCATCGAGGGGCACTCCATGGATCGGCATTCGCAGGGAACGCGCGGTGCGGAGCGCCAGATGGTAGGTCGGCTCCTCGAGAAGGAGCGTCCTTCCCTTCGGCACGAGCAGCCGCAGAATCAACTCGAGACCCTGCTGCGACCCGTTGACCAGGATGACGCGCGAGGGATCGACAGCGACCCCCTGGCGCGCGAGGCGTTCGGCGATGACATCCCGCAGGGGACGGTATCCATCGGGCGGGCCATAGTCGAGACAAGAGGGCCCCTCCCGCCTGAAGACCTCGTCCAGCGCCTCGCGGAACTCGGGCACCGGAAAGGCCGCCGGGTCGGCGGTCATCGAAGTGAAGCGGATCGTCCCTTCGGGCTGGATCGCCGCCGCCCGGGCGATTTCCGGCTTGGGAAGGGCAACCAGGCGCGGGGACCAGAAGGCTCGCTCTTGAGCGGTTCGACCGCGCTCGAGAGTCGCGCCCCTCGCCATCACGAATGTCCCCGACCCGACGCCGCTGCGCACCCATCCATCGCGCCTCAGGAGATGGTAGCTCTCGACCACGGTGGCGCGGTTCACGCGGAGCCTTTCGGCGACAACCCTTGTGGCGGGAAGCCGGGTCCCCGGAGGCAGGAGCCCCGAGCGCATCCTCTGTCGCAAGGCGTCGGCAAGCTGCGCGTAGAGAGGCCGGTCTCCACTCCGGTTGATATGGATCCCATCCAATATTGGATTGGATGAGCGCTTCGCTCTCTTCATCGCCGTTATTGTCGCCATAGTCGAGGATCAGTTCAAGCCATTTTTCTCAAGTGGCGTATTATGGACCGGTCCATTCGTGCGAGCTCGTCGTCCGGGTTGCCCTCTCGCAGCGCACCTCATACGTTCCCTTGGATGGACAGCGCGCCCGAGTTCCTCGATGTCTCCGAAGCCGAGCATCGGCTCCGGCTCGATCGCTTCCTTCGCAAGCGACGATCCGACCTCGGCCCCCGCGCCATCGATCGTCTGCTCCACACGGGAGCGGTGAGAGTCCGCGGACAGGCCCGAGGGCGCGGGTACTTCGTGAAACATGGCGACCGCGTGGAGATCGTCGAGCCGCCCGCCTCGCCCGCGCTCCCGCAGGAGCCGATCGAGATCTTCCGCTCGCCCCACCTCTGCGCGGCCTCGAAGCCGCCCGGGATGCCGACGAATCCCACCGGAGCTCCCGGACAGAGCCTCCTCTCCTGGATGACCGGCAAGCTCAAGCAAGCACCGGGCATCGTGCACCGCATCGATCGAGACACTTCCGGGCTCGTTCTCTTCTCCCTATCGCCGTCGGGCCATCGCCTGCTCGAGGGCGCTTTCAGGAAGCGGACTCTGATGAAGGAGTACATCTCCCTGGTGTCGGGCAGGCCCAAGCCGGCGCAGGGATCGATCGACATCCCGCTCCGGCGCAGCCCTTCATCCGGGCGCGTCCGGCCCGACCCCGCGGGAAGCGCGGCGCGAACCGATTATGAGACGATCCACCGATTCACCGGCTGCGCCCTGCTCAGAATCCTCCCGAGGACCGGGATCACGCATCAGATCCGGGCCCATCTGGCGGCGATCGGCCATCCCATCTCCGGAGATCCCCTCTACGGCGATCCCCGGCGCGCGGCGGGATCCCCGCGACTCTGGCTCCACGCGCTCGCGATAGCATTCCCAGAGGACTTGGCGCGAGAACTCGAGGCGCCGCCGCGCATCGAGGCCCCTCCTTGGGCGGACCTCGCGGACCATCTCTTGTCGCTGGGGTTCGACTACTTCGCCAGCAGGACGTAGCGAAGCAGGAACAGGACTCCGAGCACGTAGGCGAGGGGTTTCACCTCTCGTCCCCGCCCCGCCAAGAGCATCACGATCGGGTAGCTGATGAACCCGAAGGCGAGCCCTTCGGCGATCGAGTAGGTCAGGGGAATCCCCACGGCGATCAGGAAGGCCGGGATCGCCGGCGCGGGGTCATCCCAGGGGATGTGGGCGAACCCCCGCGCCATCAAGCACCCGACGAGAATCAGGGCCGGAGCGGTGACCGGATAGAGTAGGGCTCCCTTCGCGATCTCGTATCCCCCTCCGATCATCTCCACCAGAGGACCGAGGAAGATCGCGAAGAAGAAGAGCCCGGCGGTCACGACGTTCGCGAGACCCGTGCGGCCCCCCGCCTGCACGCCGGCCGCGCTCTCGACATATTCGGTCACGTCCGACGTTCCGAGAGCGGCCCCCACCATGCTCGCCGCCGCGTCGGTGCAGAGCGCCCGGGTCGCCTTGGGCAGCTTCCCCTCCTTCAGGAACCCCCCCTGCTGCCCGACGCCGATCAGCGTCCCGATCGCGTCGAAGGCGCCCATGAAAAGGAAGATCAGGACGACGGGCCACAGGGCCGGATCGAGGAGCGATCCCAGGTCCATCTGCAGAAACGTGGGGCGCAGGGACGGAGGCGGGCCGACGATACCTTCGTACTGGACGACGCCGCGAATCAGTCCGAAGACCGCCGTCGCGACCATCCCGATCAGGATCGCGCCGGGCAGCCTCCTTGCCGCGAGCACGGCGGTGACGAGCAGTCCGGAAAGGGCGGTCTGCACGGCCGGCCCCCGCAAGTCCCCCAGCGCGACGGGGACCACGGGTCCGATCGGATGTCGCACGACGATGCCGCCGTTCACCAGTCCCATGAGGACGATGAAGAGGCCGATGCCGGCCGCGATCCCGTGCTTGAGCGGATCAGGGACCCCGTCGAGGATCATCTCCCTCACGCGGAGGATGCTCAGGATGAGGAAAATGAATCCCGCCAGGAACACAGCCCCGAGCCCCTGCTGCCAGGTGATCCCCATGCCGAGGACAGCCGTCACGAGGAAGAAGTTCTCCCCCATCCCGGGGGCCAGGGCGATCGGGTAGTTCGCCAGAAACGCCATCATCAGGGTGCCGAAGGCGGCGACGAGGCAGGTCGCGACCATCACCGATCCGAAGTCCATGCCCGCCATGGAGAGGATGGCCGGATTGAGGAAGATGATGTAGGCCATCGTGAGGAAGGTCGTCAGTCCAGCGAACGCCTCCCGTCTCACGGTCGATCCGCTGGCCCGGACATGGAAGATCGACTCGATCATGGCTTCGCCCTCCCGGCCGGGCAGTCTAGCACTGCCAGAGGGATGAGCAAGGGGAGGTAACGGGGGCGGGGATGGGAACCCGCGGCTTCGTTCCTGGGGAGGCGGCCGGCCCGAGGCCTCCTAACCCGGGAGGGGCTTCACCGAGCACCCGGATCTCTGGAGGCGCTCGATGTCGGGCCGCGCGAGCGCGTACTCCGCGTGGAGTCTCCCGTCTTCGTACCTCTCGCGGATCACGCGGCCTCGCCGCAGGATCCCCCGGACATCGCCGATCCGCTCGACCGGGAGGTTCAGGCTGACCACGACCCGCGTCGAGGCCAGCTCCCGCGCGAGGCGATCGCGAAGACGGGCGACGTCGCCCTGTGAGTGCGCGCACACGATCTCGGCGTCCGGATGTCTCAGCCTGAGGGCCTGCGACATCTCCTCTTCGCCGAGCCGATCGATCTTGTTCAATACGATCAGCCGCGCGACGTCGCGCTCGAGGATCTCCGAAAGGACCTCCTCCACCGCGCGTATCTGCTCCTCGTGCCGGGGATGGCTTGCGTCGACGACGTGGATGATGAGATCCGCCTCCCGAACCTCCAGAAGGGTCGCCCGGAAGGATGCGATCAGGTGGTGCGGCAGCTTCCGTATGAAGCCGACCGTGTCGGAGAGAAGCATCTTCTGCTCCTCAGGCAGGCCCAGCTGCCGGGTCGTCGTATCGAGCGTCGCGAAGAGCTTGTCCTCCGCCAGGACGCCGGCCTGCGTGAGCGCGTTGAACAGCGTCGACTTCCCCGCGTTGGTGTATCCGACGAGCGCCCCACGGAAGAAGTCCCCTCTCCCCTTGCGCTGCGTCTCCCGTTCGCGGTCGATCCGCTCCAGCTTCTCCTTCAGAATCGAGATCTTCTTGCGCACCCGCCGCCGGTCGACTTCGAGCTGCGTCTCGCCCGGCCCCCGAGTGCCGATCCCGCCGACCTGGCGCTCGAGATGCGTCCACATCCTCGTCAGGCGGGGCAGCAAGTACTCGAGCTGCGCCAGCTCCACCTGGAGCATCGCCTCGCGAGTCCTCGCGCGTCGCGCGAAGATGTCGAGGATCAGCTCGCTTCGGTCGACGACCCGGACTTGCAGATCCCGCTCGAGGTTCCGCACCTGGGCCGGGCTCAGCTCCTCATCGAAGATGACAAGCTCCGCCTTGTGTTGGGCGATCAGCTCGGCCAGGGTCCCCCGCTTCCCCTTGCTGAGATAGGTCGATGGCTCGATCGTGCTGCGTCGCTGGATCAGGCGGTCGACGACTCGGGCGCCGGCCGTGTCGGTCAGGAGGGCAAGCTCGTCGAGAGACTCTTGCGGCGATCCGGGACTGTCGACGCCCACCAGGATCGCCTTCTCGACTCGCGATGCGGTGCTGAGCGGAGGTCTGGCTATCTCCTCATCCTCCCTAGGGCTCCCGAGCGATCCGAGGCTCCGGAGAGAGAGCCCATCGCGAGTCTACTGTCTCTCTCCGACCATCTCCATGACCTTCTTCTCGACCATGGTTCCCGTCAGCATGACGAATGTGACGGCAGCAATCAGTCGATTTCGCGAGTCCTTCACTCGATCCTCCTCCTCAATTGGCGGAACGCGGGCGGGAGAGATCCTCTCCCCGCCCGCGACCGTCGGATCAGGCAACCTGATGACTAGTACATTCCGCCGTAGTCACCGCCTCCGCCGGGCGGCATCGGCGCCTTCTCCTTCTCGGGAATCTCCGTCACGAGGGCCTCGGTCGTGAGCATCAGCCCGGCGATCGAGGCGGCGTTCTGGAGAGCGGTGCGGGTGACCTTGGTGGGGTCGATGATCCCGCGCTCGAACATGTCGACATACTCGTCCTTGTCGACATCGTAGCCCGAGCTCTTCTTCCCCTTCTTCACCTCCATGACCACCACGGAGCCCTCGACCCCCGCGTTGTTCGCCAGGGTCCGGAGGGGCTCCTCGAGGGCCCTGCGGACGATCCCCACCCCGACCAGCTCGTCGCCGGTCAGCTCGAGCTTCTCCAGGGCGGTGAGGCAGCGGATGAGGGCGACCCCGCCTCCGGGGACGATTCCCTCCTCCACCGCCGCGCGGGTGGCGTGAAGGGCGTCCTCGACGCGGGCCTTCTTCTCCTTCATCTCGGTCTCAGTAGCCGCGCCGACATTGACGACGGCAACGCCGCCGGCGAGCTTCGCGAGCCTCTCCTGCAGCTTCTCCTTGTCGTAGTCGGACGTGGCCTCCTCGATCTGCTTGCGGATCAGCTCGGTCCGCGCCTTGATGTCGGCCGGACGCCCCGCGCCTTCGATCATCGTGGTGTTCTCCTTGTTCACCACGACTCTCTTAACGAGGCCGAGATCCTGCATCGTCACATTCTCGAGCTTGCGCCCGAGATCCTCGCTGATCACCATTCCCTTGGTCAGGATCCCGATGTCCTCGAGCATCGCCTTGCGGCGATCGCCGAAGCCGGGTGCCTTCACACCGCAAACCTGAAGGGTGCCGCGCAGCTTGTTCACGACGAGCGTGGCCAGCGCCTCGCCCTCGATGTCCTCCGCGATGATGAGCAGGGGCTTCCCGGCCTGGGAGATCTTCTCGAGGATCGGGAGGATGTCCTTCAGGCTGGAGATCTTCTTCTCGTGAATCAGGATGTGGCAGTTCTCGAGAACGACCTCCATGTTCTCCTTGTCGGTGACGAAGTAGGGCGACAGATAGCCGTTGTCGAACTGCATGCCCTCGACGATCTCGAGGGTGGTCTCCATGCTCTTCGCCTCTTCGACGGTGATCGTCCCGTCCTTGCCGACCTTGTCCATCGCGTCGGCGATGATGTTGCCGATCTCGGTGTCGCCGTTGGCGGAGATGGTCGCCACCTGCATGATCTGAGCGCGATCCTTGACTTCCTTGCTCAGCCGCTTCAGCTCCTCGACGATCGCCTCCACCGACTTCTCGATCCCGCGCTTGATGTACATCGGATTCGATCCCGCGGTCACGTTCCTCAGCCCCTCGCGGAAGATCGCCTCGGCGAGGATGGTCGCGGTCGTCGTCCCGTCGCCGGCGACGTCGCTGGTCTTGCTGGCGACCTCGCGCAGCATCTGGGCGCCCATGTTCTGGTAGGGATCCTCGAGCGAGATCTCCTTGGCAACGGTCACCCCGTCCTTGGTGATCGTGGGACTACCCCACTTCTTATCGAGGACGACATTCCGCCCGCGAGGCCCAAGCGTCACCTTGACGGCCCTCGAGAGCATCTCTATCCCCTCCATGATCTTCTGGCGGGCTTCCTCTTTGAAAACTAACTGCTTTGCTGGCATCGATCAGAGCCTCCCTTAGGCAAGTGGCTTCATGCAGGGCGCGCGATGGCGCGCTCTCACTTCTGGATGATCCCCAGGACGTCGTCCTCGCGCAGGATCAGGTAATCCTCACCGTCGATCTTGACCTCGGTACCGGCGTACTTGCTCATCAGGATCCGGTCGCCGGCCTTCAATTCCATCTTCTGGAGCTTGCCATCATCGAGCACACGGCCCGGGCCGGTCGCGATGACATCCCCCTGCATGGGCTTCTCCTTCGCAGTGTCGGGGATGATGATGCCCCCGCGGGTCTCCTCGGCTTCCTCGATCCTCTTGACCAGGATGCGATCACCGAGGGGTCGAATCTTCACCGCCATGAAAACCTCCTTCGCTCACAGGGTCATCCCCTGTGGAATGGACCCAACCCAATGTCCTATCAGATTGGACAAGTATGGAGGGAGCGGACCCGAGCCAGGCTGGCTGGTCCGTCCATCTCCGGCCGGTGAGGAGAGTAACCAGACTCGTGCCGTCGCGGATCGTCGATATAACTAGAATGACATCAATCGGTTAGGAGTGAAGTTCGACGAGCGAAGAGAACCACGTCCCAAGCTGAGACAGACTCAGGCTCCCACTCAACACCCCCGGAGCGATCTCAACCCCCGTAGGCGCAAGCCATTGCGCGATACAACCCTTGCCACGCCGGCTCCTCTGCAATTTCACTTTGTAACGGCATGCCATAATGGCATCTAGCGAATCGTCCTTTGAAACAGTCCAGGCGGCCAAATCCCTCTATTTGCAAACATTGCAAGAGATTGAGAGGTGTCATAATGGCATGCCATGGCTCTGGATGTTTCAAGATGAGTGGCGCCACTTGGTCTTGTAGCTCGCCAGGCGCCTCTGGAGAGTACGCAGGCTGATCCCGAGCGCCTCGGCCGTGCGCTCACGGTTTCCGCCGATGCGCGCGAGCGTTTGCTCGATGACCTGCCGCTCGATCTCCTCCAGGCTGCTCCCCGCTGGAAGCCGCAGTTCCTCGGATCCCGGAGCGATCCCCTCTCGAATCTCCTGAGGCAGATCGACGAGATCGAGAGAACGCTCGCCGCCGGCCAGGAGGATCATCCCCCGGATCACGCTCTTCAGCTCGCCCACATTGCCGGGCCATGGGTAGCGGACCATCCGATCCAGGGCGGCCGGCGTGATGCGGGCGGGTTGCCTGCCCATCTCCCTTGTCGCCTCGGTGAGGAAGTGGTCCACGAGCAGAGGAATGTCGCGGCGGCGATTCCTCAACGGCGGAAGCTCGATCGTCGCAGCGCGGAGGAAGTCGTGCAGGTCGGAACGAAACCTCCCGTCTCGCGCCCTCTCGCGGAGATCGGCGGCGGCGATGGCCAGCAGTCTGATATCAGCCCGGCGCGTCCTCCGACCTCCGCACCGCTCGAACTCCCCGTCCTTCAGGAGGCGCAGCAGCCGCCCCTGAACACCCGAGGGAAGCTCCTCGATGCCATCGAGCAGCAGGCTTCCCCGGCGGGAGAGCTCGATCCTGCCGGGACGGCTGGGCTCGCCCCGGTCCACCTCCTGCCCGAACAGCTCGCGCTCCAGGATGCCGGCCTCTGTTCCGCCGCAGTCAAAACGGATCAGGGGACCCGGGCGCCTCGGGCTGTTGTGGTGGATGGCGGAGGCGACGAGGCCTCGCCCCGTGCCGGGCTCCCCCGTGATGAGCACCGGCAGATCCGATCCGCACGCCTGGAGGATACGGCCATAGACGCGCGCGATCGGAGCCGAGTTGCCGATCAGATTGCCGAACCCGTACCGCCGGTCGAGACGCCGGGCCATCTCGTGCATCTCGCTCATGAGCCGCTGGGTCGCGATCCCTCTGCGGACGACAGCGAGG
>VGJL01000085.1 GCA_016867495.1 Candidatus Eisenbacteria bacterium
GCTCCCCCTCGTGCTCCAAAACCATCCGCACGGCCCGTTCCCGGACCTCCGGTGAATACCTGCTTGCTCTAGCCATGACCCCATCCTCTCATGAAATGGAGTCTCCGGTAATCCCGGGGCGGTTCATTGCGCGCCGCCGCTGATGCGACCAAGACACAGAAGGAGGTGGATGAATGAGCCGAGTCTCCGCTTGCCCCGAATGTGGTAGTGAGATCAGCCTCTGGGCTTCCAAGTTTGCCTGGTTCTCTGGCGGTAGGGTCTCGTGCCCAAGCTGTCGCGCCCTGCTCAGGTATGATTGGACGCCCGCGATCTCGATTCTCAGCTTCGTCGTGTTCGTTCTTCTCTGGATTGGCTCCTCCGCCGTCACGACCCGACTGGTACCGCGCGGACTCGGGGCAGCGTTCCTCTCCGCAGGTCTCTTTGCCGCGCTTTTCTTCCTCGTCTCCTGGGCCACCGCCTTTCACCTGAGATCCAACGTCAAGCTTCGCGCGCGCGTGGTGGGAGCGAGTAGAGAGGACCGAGCCTGACAGCGGGTGACGCTTCCGCATCGCTGCTGACCCCGCCGTTGGGCCCACAGTAGGAGGAATGGGAATCCAATGCCGATCCTAGATATCGAGATGATCTGCCACCCCGGCGAAGGAGTTCCTTCAGGCCTCTCTGGAGCCTTCGCCGACGCGGCGGCCTCCGTCTTTCGGACGCCTCCAGGCCACACATGGGTTCGCCTCCACAGGCTGTCTTCGGACTGCTATTCCGAGAACGGTTGTGCCGCCGATCCCGGCATTCAGCCGGTATTCGTTCACGTCCGCAAGGCGACCTTGCCACCAGAGCCCGACCTCAGGAAAGAGGTCTCGGCCCTGGCTGAGGCCATCGCGCGGGTCTGCGACCGGCCGGTCGAGAGTGTCCATATCCTCTATGATCCACCGCTTATCGGGCGCATCGCATTTGGAGGCAGGCTACTGAGTGGAGATTCGGAGTAAGTCCTCGCCGGTACCCGTCGGGAGCGGCGGGATTCGGATGAGCCCAGAAGCGGTCGATGACGCCCCGAGATGCGCAAGCGGGTTTGCTATGATCGAGGTGATGAACCTAGACCGCTTCGACCTCCGGCCATAGCGCGTGTGGGACGGGTGCCGCGATGCTCGTTCGTTGCTTCTGGCGCGATTGCAGGTATCGCGGCACGACTCGCAACGCCGAGCCGCTCGACTGTTTCTGGGTCGAGGCGACTCCGGCAGAAGCCGAGGAGGCTATCTTCCCCCGCCTGGGACCTGCCGCGGTAAGCGAGTCCAAGGCACTCGCTCAGCGCTTCGAGAAGCTGGCCGAAAGGATGTCAGTCCCGGCTCGTCCATTCTGTTTCCTCATCGCGCGAGATCTGAGTACAATCGACCCGTTCCATGTGCATTACCCTATCCATCAGTTATGGAACGCCTACTCGCCTTTTGAGGGGATGCCAGCGAAGGAGATCATGGACTTGGACGAGTTGCGTTTCCTTGCCTTGCCGCCAAGTGGTCCGGACGAGCCGAACCAGGCTTCTGATCAGCCGACGGAGGACTCATGAAAACGCTGATCGTCCTTGCTCATCCCAATCTGGCCGAAGAGTCGCTTGCCAACAAGATCATCGTTGATCGGGTCAGAGGCATCCCGCAAGTCACGATCAAGGACCTCTATCAGGAGTCCCCATCCTTCAAGTTCCAGGTGGCGGAGGAGCAGGATGCGTTACTGAGGGTCGACTCTGTCGTCTTCCAGTTTCCATTCTATTGGTATGGCGTGCCCGGCATCCTGAAGGAGTGGATGGATCGAGTCCTCGCCTATGGCTTCGCATACGGCTCCACTGGCGACAAGCTCAAGGGTAAGGACTTCCTGGCCTCTCTCACCATCGGGGGCCCGGCAGAGGCCTATCGCGAAGGCGGATACAACAACTTCACCATCAACGAACTGCTGAAGCCACTGCGGCAGATGGCCAGTCTGACGGGCATGCGGTATCACCGGCCCATCGCCTCGCATGGGATGATCTTCATCCCCAACGTTTACAACACGCAAGAAGCCGTCGAAGAACGCGCGAGACGGCACGCTGACGAGCTTCATCGCTACATCACTGTTCAGAAGACAGAAGAACTGCCATCGAACCAGGCGCTATGAACGATACGTGCCTCCGATCCCTGTTGCCCCTCTCATGAGAAACCAATGAAACCTGAACTCAAAGACGGGCTCCCCCCGTGGCATACCCTTTCAAGCGCGTCCGTCCTCGCGGAGCTGAAGTCCTCACCCGCCGGGTTGACAAGAGCTGAGGCGGCCCAGCGTCTAACAGAGCACGGGCCGAATGAACTGCAAGCCGCGCGCGGCATCTCGCCGTGGATGATCCTCCTTGAGCAGTTCAAGAACGTGTTGATTATCATTCTGCTCGCGGCAGCCGTGCTCTCGATCTTCCTCGGACATGGGATTGAAGCCGTCGCCATTGCCGTCATTGTTCTGTTTGCTGTGTTCTTGGGTTTCGTGCAGGAGTACCGCGCGGAACGGGCCATCGAAGCATTGCGTCAAATGGCCGCGCCGACGGCGACAGCCGTCCGTGATGGAGCTGAAGTGGAGGTGGCGGCGCGGGATCTTGTGCCGGGCGACGTGATCCTCCTGCGAGCAGGTGACAGAGTGCCCGCCGACGTCAGGTTGATCGAGGCCGTCAATCTGCAGGTGGAAGAGGCGGCCCTTACCGGCGAATCGGTTCCTGTGGAGAAGCATGCCGACGCCCTCAGCGGCGACGACTTGGCCTTGGGCGACCGGAAGAACATGGCCTACGCCGGCACGGCGGCAACATATGGGCGAGGCCGCGCTGTTGTCGTCGCGACGAGCATGGGCACGGAGTTCGGCAAGATCGCCCTGATGCTTCAGACGATCGAGACCGGCAAGACCCCTTTGCAGGAGAGCTTGGACAAGGTCGGACACGCCCTAGCACGGGCCGCCTTGGTGGTCGTGGTGGTCATTGTTGGCCTCGGCCTGTTCCGTGGGCAACCCGTCATAGAGATGTTGATCTTCGGCGTCGCTCTCGCCGTTGCCGTTGTTCCAGAGGCTTTGCCCGCCGTCGTCACCATCTCGCTCGCCATCGGCGTGCAGAGGATGGTCAAGCGTCATGCGCTGATGCGCCGCCTGGCGGCCGTTGAAACACTCGGCAGCACTTCGATCATTTGCTCCGACAAGACCGGTACGCTGACGAAAGACGAGATGACGGCCCGGCAGATCTTCGTGGCCGGGCAGATCCTCCAGATCTCGGGCGCGGGCTACGAGCTGGACGGTCAGTTCTCGCGAGACGGCGTCCGGATTGAGCCGCCCCAGGCGCTGAAACTGCTGCTGCGGGCCGGCGCTCTCGCCTCCGACACGGACATCGTCCAGAGCGAGGCTCACGGCCACGTGCATCTGAAGGGCGACCCGACCGAGGGAGCATTGGTGGTGGCTGCCGCCAAGGCGGGGATATCGAAGGCCAACCTGGAGTCTCAGTTCCCCCGCGTGAACGAGATTCCGTTCACCTCCGAAACCAAGCGCATGACCACGCTGCACGCCGGCCCCGAAGGTGTCGTTGCTTTCTCAAAGGGCGCGCCGGAAGTCATCCTCGATTCCTGCGCGCGCCGGGTGACCGACGAGGGCGAAGCGCCGCTCGACCCGAGCAGCAAGGAGGAGATTCTGCAAGCGGCCCGCCGGATGGCGAGTCAGGCGTTGCGGGTTCTGGCCGTCGCTTCCAAGCCTGGCGCATCCCTGGCGAACGCCGAGAGCGAGATGACGTTTCTTGGTCTCGTGGGCATGATCGATCCGCCGCGCCCGGAGGCGAAGGCCGCGATTCAGAAATGCGAGCGGGCGGGAATAAAGCCGGTGATGATTACCGGCGACCACCCAGTGACCGCGCAAGCGGTAGCCCGCGAACTGGGCCTGCTCAAGACAGGCCGCGTCGTCACCGGCGCGGAACTGGAGGAGATGAGCGAGGTCGAGTTCGAGCGGGAAGTAGACGACATCGAAGTCTACGCTCGCGTGTCTCCGGCGCACAAGCTGAGGGTGGTCACGGCCCTGCAGAAGAAGGGCCACATCACCGCGATGACGGGCGACGGGGTGAATGATGCGCCGGCGCTCAAGAAGGCGGACATCGGCATCGCTATGGGCATCACCGGCACGGACGTGACCAAAGAGGCCGCCGCCATGACGCTCACCGATGACAACTTCGCTTCTATCGTGGCGGCGGTGGAAGAGGGACGGGGCATCTTCGGCAACATCAAGAAGTACCTGATGTACCTGCTCTCGTCCAACATCGGCGAGGTCGTCCTGATGGCCGGGGCGACACTGGTCGGCCTGCCCTTGCCTCTGAGCGCCGTCCAGATCCTCTATGTCAATCTGGCCACCGATGGCTTGCCCGCACTGGCTCTGGCCGTAGACCCGCCTGAACCCGACTTGATGCTCCGCAAGCCGCGAAATCCGAGAACGGGCATCTTCACCCGGCCGGTGATCACCTTGATGGCGGTGGGCGGTCTGTGGTCGGCTCTGGTCAACTTGGGCCTCTTTGCCTGGGCGTTGAACTCCGGACGCAGTATTGAACAGGCCATGACGATGACGTTCGTCTCGCTGGTCCTGATTCAGTTCTTCAAGGCCTTCAACTTCCGCTCCGATCGCCACTCTGTGCTGAATAGGCCCTTCGCCAATCGGTGGTTGAATCTGGCGATTGGATGGGAGTTGTTGCTGTTGGCCGCGATCATCTACGTCCCCTTCCTGCATGAGCCGTTCGGCACGTTCAGCCTGCCGCTTCTGGATTGGGCCATCATCGTTGCCGTGGCTCTTACGGTTTCGCCCGTGCTCGAGTTGGCGAAGTGGATGGAGCGGCGCGGGTGGTTGGGGAAGATGAGTTAGGGGATCCGCGCTTCTGCCTCTGAAGGAGACCCGGTATGGAGATGAAGCCGAACCGCGAGGCATTTGAACGCGTCCGCGACCAGGTCGGGTTCTGCGGTATCTGGTGCGGGAGCTGCGCCGTTGGCAACGGTTCGGTAGGCGAGCGGGGAGCGGAACTGCGCGAGCTCCTCGTCGCCTACGACGCGCCCCAGTTTGCCGCCATAGGCATCGAGTGGGATCGCTTTCTGGAGGCTCTTGACGCCCTGAAACAAGCCGTCGCATGCCCCGGATGCCGGGCGGGCGGTGGTCGCGATGATTGCGAGATCAGGGCCTGCGCGCTCCGACGTCAGGTCGATCAATGCACCGGCTGCGTCTCCTTCGGTGGCGCGGGTTGCGAGGAGCCCACGATCCTGGAGCAGATGCGCTCCGGCGCCGCCAAAGTAGGCCTGTCAGTTCTGCGGTCGGGAGAGAAGCTGAGCGAGACTACGGGCCCACGCGCCCCAGGCTCTTGGGAAGATCCTCGAACAGGAACTGGAACCTCCCGATCAGAAGGCTCACGCGGCCCATGACGGTGTAGCCGAAGGACGCTCCGAAGCCGACCATCAGGAAGACGATCCCGATCCGCGAGATCCGTCCAACCGCCCCCCTGTGCTCCGCGCTGAAGTAGAAGTAGACGAGGATCGATGCGACCCCAACGAGGATCAGAATCGCGCCGAGAATCGTCCAGAGGGACGCCTCGCCGACAGCAGGCGGGAAAGTCCCGGCGATCTGCACCAGGATCCGCTCTTGAAGCACGGACGGGATGAGGTAACCAGACCAGGCGGCGACATAGAAGGCGATCGCGTAGCGGCTGATCCACTGGAAGCGCTTCCAGAGGCGGCCGAGCATCAGGATCCCCAGCACGCCTCCCGGAAGAAGCCAGATGTCGCCTTGCTGGAAGACGGGCACATAGAACTTGCGTATCACCGACGAGTAGAAATAGTGGACGACGTAGTATCCGGCCGAGACGCCGACCAGGAGGTGCTCGGCGAACTTGTAGACCGGGTTGTCTTTGTATAGGAGCGAGAAGATCGCCAGGGTGAGGAGGCCCGCGACCACAATGCCCAGATCGCCCCACATCAGGCGTCGCCTCCGCCGACCCTAGCGCGCCGTTGCGATCTCCTCTGGATCAGGAACCCCGCGTTCCCCGCGATGATGAAACAGACGATCAGCAGGTGGGCCATCGACTGGGCGTCCATCCCGCGCACGCCGGCCCCATCCCGCTCGATCAGCCTCTCGTATTCCGCAGCGCCCTTGAGCCCGCCCAGGAAGCCGGAGAGCTGGCCGGTCTGGTAGTAGGGATAGATCAGGACGGCCTGGATCGCAGTGTTCCCGGTGATGATCTTCTCGTTGTACTTCCCCCCTGCCCAGATCACCCAGTACTCGGCGAGAGCGCTGGCGGCGATCGTGGCGACGAGGGCGATCTGCTCGTAGGAATCGACCTCCGAGAGCAGAGGGATCTCGTCCGTGCGGCGGCCGTAATGGTCGGTCGGATAGGTCCGCTTGATGCTCTCGCCCATGCGCAGCATCGTCGCCGACCAGTCGGGGTTGTAGCCGAGGAAGACGTAGTCGGTGCCGTAGGCCTTGCCGTACTCCCGCGACGCCTCCCCTAGAATCCGCTCGACGATCCCGACTCCGCCGGCATAGGTGGTCATGGCGACGACGCGCAAGTCCTTCCGAAAGGCGTGCCGCAGCGTCGCCAGGGTCATCGGATCGAGCTCGGCCATGGTATCGGGCTCGTAGTCCAGGCTGAGGAGGATGACCTCGCCCGAGGAGAGCCGCTCGATCTCCTCGAAGTAGGCCCGCGCCTCGTTGGAGACCTGGATCGGGAGGTTCAGGGGCAGGAGAATCGGAAAAGCGACTGCCGCCGCGATGGCGAGGAAGATGATCCTCCGATCGAGGTTCACCAGGATGTCCTGGAAACGGCCGGTCCCGCGGAGCCCCTCGTCGTTCCTCCGGCCGGCCATCACGCCCCCTTACCCAGATAGGTGCGCTCGATTCCTACGATGATCTTGATTGCGGTCGATGTGATCCCGAGGCCGACGCCGATCATGATCCCGCGCTTGGCGGCCATGTTGGGGTAATCGAGGATCCAGGTCGACAGGGTGGCAAGGGAGTAGGTCTTCTCGCCGGCGCTGAAGCCGATCAGCTCGCCGAGCGGCACCCGGCCGAGCATCACGATGACCCCGGCGGTCAGGAGCAGGGCCGCATGGAAGCTCCGCGCCCGAAAGGCGCGATAGGAGGCGCTGGCGACGTAGAAGGCGAGCAGCGCAAACATCGTCGACTGCATCGGGGACTGCACGTAATCGAACAGCCAGGTGTAGGGCCCCCTCTGGGGACTGAAGGCGATGGCCCCCGCGATCATGAGGAGCAGCCCGGCGACGGTGACGATCGAGTAGAGCCAGCCCGCTTCGCGCTTCTCGATCTTCCGCCAGTGATAAAGGAAGAGGCTGACCACGCCGAGAATCAGCGTGATGCCGAAGACGACCTGCTTCCAGTCGAGCACGTTGTTATAGCGCGCCTCGATCCACTTGTCGGGCGTGAAGTACTGGATGAACATCAGCATCCCGACGAGGAAGCCGAGAATGACGGGGCCGGTGCTCTTCAAGGCCGATCTCCCATTCGCCAGACCCTCAACCTCGCCCCGTCATCGCTTGTCCCTCATCTCTCACTCGAGGATGGAGCGGACATCGACCCCGAGCAGCGCGAGGATCGTGCCCGCGAGCAGCGCGAAGAGGATCATCGCCTTGGCCGCGTCCTGGCCCTTGAGTGCGCCCAGCAGGAGCGGCTCGCGCGAGAGATAGACGCTGCCGGCGTAGAGCTCCTCCCCGATCAGGACGTAGTCGCAGGAGCAGATGAAGAAGGGGAGCTGTGAGTCCGCGTCGGTCCCGGCGATCTGGATCGCTCCGGTCGCGTTGCCGGTCTCGGCGAGGACGAGGCTCTCGGCATAGAAGTGACCGATGAAGAAGTTGGTCGCCGGACGCTCGCGCATCATCGTGCCGCAGACGGCGGCCGCGTAGCCGAACTGGCTCTGGGTCGTGTAGTAGATGTCGTTAGGATCGTAGAGGTCGGGACGTCCGACCTCGGTGAGGGCCTCGCGCACCACCTCCTGGGCCACGGTCATCACGATCGGATCGCGATTGGGCATGATGAGGCGGGTCTCGTACTGCCCGGCCCTGCGCGCCACCTGGCCCAGGATGTTGACGCTGGCTACGGTGGCGACCTCTTCCATCGGGTCGAGGCCGGGGCAGTAAAGGATCGGGCGACCCATCTCGGTCGCCCGACCCACCGCCTCATCGACCGCCTCGAGCCCCGCGATCCTCCGGATGAAGATCGACCCGCCTCTGCGGGCGCGCCTGATGAACCAGACCAGGACGGCGGCGAAGAGCACCGCCGCGACCGCCGTCGGCAGGCGATCGATATGGAGCGCGGACACGGGCGCTCGACGTCCCTATCCCTTGCGAGCCTGCTCCTCGGCGGCCTTCTTGAGCTTTTCGTTCGCCATGACGGCGACCTCGACCCGGCGATTGGCCTGCTTTCCCTCGGACGTGGCGTTGTCGGCGACCGGCTGCGTCTCGCCGTAACCGATCGTCGACATCCTGCCGCTCTCGACGTTCCGCGAGGCGAGATAGAACGAGACGCTCTTGGCCCGGCGCTCGGAGAGAAGCTGGTTGTGCTCCTCCGTTCCGTCGGAGTCGGTGTGCCCCTCGATCAGGATGTTCGTGTCGGGGTACTTCGCGAAGATGGAGGCCAGCTTCTCGATATTCTCCTTCGCTGCCGGCCTGAGCTCCGCCTTGTTGACGTCGAAGAGGATTCCGGACTCGAAGGTGAGCTTGATGCCCTCGCCGACACGCTCAACCTTGGCGCCCTCCAGGTCGTTCTCCATCTCGGCCGCCTGCTTGTCCATGTAGTCGCCGATGACCACTCCCGCGGCGCCTCCGACGGCCGCCCCGATGATGGCGCCGGCGGCCGTGTTGCCCGCCTGCTTGCCGATCACCCCGCCGATCACCGTGCCGGCCGTGCCGCCGATGATCAGTCCCTTCTCTTTCCGGGTGAGGCTTGCGCAGCCGATACTCCCGGCCAACAGGATCGCGACCATCGCATAGGAAACGAATCTCTTCATCTCAGACCTCTCCTCTCGTTCAAGCAGGCCCTCTCCGCATGCCGACCTACGGAAGAATCTTGCCCCTTCCCACGAGGCTCTCCACCGCCAGCAAGCCAAGCACCATCATAAGCAGGATGGGCCAGAGCTCGCGACCATGACGTTCCTCGAGCAGATCCCGGGTGATCTCTCCATCCGGCGCGAGGATCGCAGCCGGAGGCTCGAAGAGGTCCCGGAGCCAAGCCTCGGGGGCGACGCGCAGATCGGACTCCCGCGCGTCGAGATTCACCGCGAAGAGCCCGAGACGAGCCCCGTCGGTCCGCGCGATCTCGTAGATTCCCGGAGACCTCGTGGGCGGACCCTTGAGCCAGATCCTGCCTTCCCTCTCGGACCGCTCCATGGCCGAGCGCGCGCCCTGAGGGTCGATCATGAGAGCTTCTTGGGCGCCCAGGCGATCGATGTCGACGGCATGCTCGATCATCTCCCCCGCCAGCAGGCGATCGCGTCCGCCGCCGTGCGCGATCAGGTACTGCATCATCCTGTGGAGCAGCGGCAGGAAGGCCCCGCTGGTCGGCAGATCGTTCCAGCGGCCGTCGAGCGAGGACGTGAACACGAGCGTCCCGCGATCCTCTATCAGCGCGGGCAGGCCTCCCGAGAACTCGGCGAGCACGCGCGCCTCCGGCCCGGGCCTTCCCTCCAAGATGCGCCGGAACTTGGCCGCCGAGAGGTTCTCCCCCGCGGCGGTTCCGAATCCGTCGAAGATCGGATGGCCCGTCGCGGCCACCCTGAGGCTGCGGTAGGCGTCCGGTCCCTCGGTTTCGCCCCGGGACCCGAGCAGCTCGATGTCGGCCAAGTTGCGGGAGAGCGTCGAGTTGTACATTCGCGGATCGGTCCGCTCCCCGAGCACGATGAGCAGGCCTCCGCCCTCCGCGCGGAAGCGCTCGATCTGCCCGAGCGCGGCCTCCGGCAGGCGGCCCAGATCGAGCAGGATGACCGCGTCGGCCCGGATCGCGGCCGCGAGCCCCGAAGCGTCGGCTGAGATCGCCTCGACGCTGAAGAACTCATGCGTGCCGCTCGGATCCAGGGCGAGAGAGACATAGCGGGCCGCGGGATCCTCTTCCGGGTTCGGGGCCCCCGAGACGACCAGGACCGTGCGCACTCCCGGCTGCTCGGTCACGAGGAAAGCCTGATTGTCCGCGGGGAGAGGATCGGGGGCCAGAGCGACGCGTAGCCCTCCGGTCGAGGGGAGCCTGCGCAGGAGGACGCTCATCTCGGTTCTGCCCATCGGCGGCACGGTGACGTAGGCCTCGCCGAGCGCTTCCGGGTTCTCCCCATCGCTCAGCGCGCGCAGAACGACATCGCGCGCCTCCTTCTCGGATTCGTTCGACACGGTGACGATCAGACGCGCGCCGCCTTCCGGCCCCGCCCCCAATGGATCGAGCCTGAGCCGCTCGATCGCGAGGTTGTCGATGGAGAGCCTGCGTGCCGGGATGAGATAGACGCGCGGTCCGGCCATCGCGGCCCGGCTCAGCGCCTCCGGGATCTTCACGGTCGCGCTGTCGCCGCTCTGGCGGCTCTCCGCCTGCCAGGCCTCGAGATCCGATCTCTGGAAATCGGAGACGATGAAGAGCTCTCGGTTGATCGTCTTCGCTTCCGCGAGGAGGGCGAGCGCTTGCGAAACGGCCTGCCGCAGATCCGCGCGGGTCGCCCCGATCGCGGAGCGCTCGATCTCCTGGCGG
>VGJL01000086.1 GCA_016867495.1 Candidatus Eisenbacteria bacterium
CTCGAGATCTCACACCGGTTCCCGATCGCTTCCCTCGCCTCCTCCCGGCATCCACGTCGCTTCCCTCCTTCTTCTCCGCCGATTCTGCATTCTCGGGGATCGCTTGTCATCCGTCGGAGTTCAGGCGGCGTCCTATGCTATGCTTCCCGCATGCGCTCTGCGCAGGGGACGCCGCACAGGAGGCCCGACTCCGGGGGCCCGCTCTCCGGGCAGCGTTCGACCGAGAGGACGCTCGTCCTGCTCGGGATCCTCCTCGTTCTTGCGGGAGGGATACTCGCTTACTCGAACTCCCTGAGCGGCGGCTTCTTCTTCGACGATCATGTCTCGATTGTCGAGAACCAGAACATCCGCGACCTGTGGCCTCTTGCCCGGGTCGTGAATGCCCCGCCGGATCAGCCGATCGCCGGACGCCCGCTGGTCGCGGTCACCCTCGCCTTCAATTACGCAATCAGCGGCCTCGATGTGTGGAGCTATCACCTCTTCAATCTGGCGGCGCATCTCCTGGCCGGACTGCTTCTCTTCGAGATCCTGCGAAGGACGCTGTCGCTGGGGCCCGGGCGCCATCGCTTCTCGCGCAGGGCTGTGCCTCTCTCTGCAGCCGCAGCCTTCCTCTGGACGATCCATCCGCTGCAGACGGAATCGGTGACCTACATCGTCCAGCGGGCCGAGGCGATGGTCGGCTTCTTCTATCTGCTCACGATCTACGGGCTGATCCGAGGAACGACGGCCGCCGGCGCGCGCCCCCGCCGGGCATGGCTCGTGGCGGGAGTCATCTCCTGCGCCCTGGGCATGCTGACCAAGGAGGTGATGATCACGGCCCCGATCATCGCCTTCCTCTACGATCGGATCTTTCTCTCCTCGTCGTTCCGCGAGGTCGTGAGGAAACGCGGGTGGTTCCATGCGGGGCTCGCGGCGACCTGGTCGATCCTCCTCGTCATCATCGCCAGCGCGCCCCGGGGCGGCACGACCGGCTTCGACATGGCCGGCCTTGGGCCCATGGAGTACGCGCGCAGCCAGTTCGGCGTCATCCTCCACTATCTCCGGCTCTCCTTCTGGCCCCACCCGCTGGTCCTCGACTATGGATGGAAGGTGGCGCGCTCGGCGAGCGAGATCGCTCTGCCGGCGGCCGCGATCCTCGTTCTTCTTCTGGCGACGCTCCAGGCCCTCAGGCGGCGGCCGGCCCTTGGATTCATCGGCGTCTGGTTCTTCGCGATCCTCGCGCCGACATCCAGCATCATCCCGATCCAGGATCTTTGCTTCGAGCATCGAATGTACCTTCCGCTCGCGGCGGTCATCACGCTCGCGGTCCTCGGAGCCTACGCGGCCGGTGGAGCCGTTCTCCGGCGCCTGGGCCGGGGATCGTCGCGATCGCTGGGCTGGGGACTGGGGATCTGCCTCGTTCTAGGGTCGGGGGCGCTTCTCGGCGCGCACACCCATGCCCGCAACCGCGACTATCACGACGAGGTGAGCTTCTGCCGCAGGGAAGCGATCCTGCGACCCGACAACTGGAGAACGCACCGGAATCTCGGGATGGCGCTCGTGCGCGTCGGCAGGCTCGCGGAGTCGATCCCCTTGTTCGAGAAGTCGATCGCCCTGCGGCCGAACAACGCGATCGCGCACTGCAATCTCGGCAACTCCCTCGCCCTTCTCGGCCGGCCCGAGGATGCGATGAGCCACTACAAGGAAGCGATCCGCCTGAAGCCGGCCTACGCCGAGGCCTACGCGAACCAGGGAAGGCTGCTGGCGGAGCAGGGACAGCGGGTCGAGGCGGTCGAGTCGTACGAGCGGGCTCTTCAGATCCGGCCGGATCTCTTCGACGCGCGCCTCTTCGCCGCGCACCTCCTCGCATCCCTCGGGCGGGATGAGGCGGCGCTGCGGCACTATCGCTCCGCCGTCTCCCTGCGGCCCGCCCACATCGGCGCCCGAAACGGCCTGGCGTGGCTGCTGGCGACGAGCCCGATCGATGCGATCCGCGACGGCCGGCAGGCCGTCGCTCTGGCGGAGGCCTTCTGCGCCGAGACGGGATTTCAGGATCCCTCCCTCCTCGACACCCTGGCCGCGGCGTGCGCCGAGAGCGGCCGCTTCGAAGACGCCGCCCGCTGGCAAGGCGAGGCGATCAGGAGGGCCCGCTCGGCCGATCCGCCGAGGGGAGATCTCGACGATCTCGCCGCACGCCTGGCCCTCTACCAAGGGGGGAGGCCGTTCCGGCGCGGCACCGGTTCCCCATCCTAGGAGAGACACCCCGACGGAAACCCGAACAATGGGCGGAATTGGGTGTCGAGTAAATGGTTTTCATACAACGGATTATAGACTCCTTGCGAGGCGCGGTCCCGGCTCGAGAGCCGGCCGGGCTCGTTCGGCCGGGGGATGAGCGCGCCGCCAATCCATTTTGCGGCAATAATATTCGGCCCTTGACCAGTCCGTTGTGACGCTGCTATACTCAATAACCGAAGGATGGATGGAAGGCATGACCAGACATCCGGTTCACCGTCGTTGAGGGTCTTACCTTCTCGCGATGGGCAACAGGTGGGTTGTCGTCCGCAAGTTGTCGTGCAGGGATGACGGGGGCGATCGACCCAACGGGGAAAGGAGCATCGCAGATGCGTTTGGTATTGCTTGGGCTTCTGGCCATCGCAGTGGTCGGTCTCGCTCAGGCTGCTGAGGTCAAGACGCCTATTCATCAGCAGCTGCCTGAGGGATCGAGAATCGGCATCTACTGCAACTTCGAGTACATTGACAGCGCGTTCTACCAGGATCCGCTCATTGCCTGGGGGAACGCCCTCGATGTCGGCCCGCGGGACTGCCTGTCCTATCTGGACTTCTACCACTACGGTTATGGCTTCCCCGGTCCGTACAACTACTACATCTGGGTCTTCGACTGGACGACCTGCACGCCGCTCTTCCAGTCGCCCATGCTTCAGGCTGCCGACGCCGCCGGCGCCCCGATCGAGGAGATCGTCTATCTCTGCGACTTCGGTTGGCATGCCGCGGGTCCGATCTTCATCGGCATCGAGCCGCTGAGCTGCGCGGCTCCGAATGACTGCTATCCGGACATCATGTTCGACTACACCGACCCGATCGATGGGTGCGGCGCGCTCGTCGATCCGTACGCGGTTCCGCCCACGTGCTTCACGATCACCGCTGGCGGTATTCCGCTGGACTTCCTCCTTGGCGTCATCGTGGGCGAGTGCCCCCCGCCGATCGCGACGGAGAGCACGACTTGGGGCGCCGTGAAGGGGCTCTACAAGTAGCCTAGGTTCATCGAATCGATGCGCCTGACATGGCGATGGGGCACGAGGCCTTCGGGCCTCGTGCCTGTTTTTCTCATCCTGCTCTGTCTAGCCGCGGGCGTTGGGATTCCTGAAAGTCTTGCGGCCGAGACGGAGCCACCTCCCGTCCGTATCCTCCTCATCACGCTCGACGGCGCCCGCGCGGACATCCTCTCGCATCCCGAGTCCTGTCCCAATCTCAGTAGCCTGGCCCGGACTGGCATCGTCCTCGACGGGGCCACCGCGCCATCGCCTCAGTCCTTTCCCGCCATCGCATCTGCCATGACGGGGCTCTATCCAGGCGGCAGCGGAGTCATCGATGACTACTCGGCCCCCCTGAGCCAGGGAGTCGAGACGCTGGCGGAGATCCTCAGGGCGATGGGGTGGCGCACGGTCGCATTCCCCGCCGACTATCTCTGCCACTCGCGGAGCGGTATCGGCCAGGGGTTCGATGACTTTCGCCAGCTCTCACCCGGCTTCTCGGACGGCGCAAGGGTCGACAGCGTCCTTGCAGCCCTCGGCGCCCAAGAGCAGGGCAGATCCTTCCTCTGGGTCGCCTTCACGACAGCCATCGAGCACCCCTCCTGGGATCGCCACCTGGGGAGCGGGTCGGCGGACTCGACCGCCTACCTCGAGAAGATCACGAAGCTCGACGCCGAGATCGGGCGTTTGCGCGCGGGCCTGGGGCGTCTTGGCCTGGAGGATGGAACGCTCATCGTGTCCATGGGCACCACAGGCGAAGCGGTCCCGGGCTGGACTGGGTCGGGAGAAGATCCCGAGCGGCCGGCTCTCACCGGTCACGGCCTGACTCTCAGCGAGGAGTCGATCCGCGTCCCGTGGATCTTCAACTGGCCCGGGAGGGCCCTTGGCCCGTCGGATCGCCCGGCCGTCTCGTCCTGGGTCTCGACGATCGACTTGCTCCCCACCCTGGTCGAGATCGCGAAGGGGAGCGCGCCGAAGGGGCTGGACGGGATCTCCCTCGTGCCCGCGCTCCGCGGCGGGCGACTTCCGGATCGAGTCCTCTTCCATGAAGCCCATCCCGGGCGGACAACGGGTTGGGGACCTCGAGTCGCGGCGCGCGGATCCTCCCTGGCGCTTCTCTCCTACGGCGGTAGATCCGCGCTGCGCGAGATCCGGAGAGGCGCGACTCGGGAGCGGCGAGACGACGAGGCCCGCCTGCTGCTCGAGGCGTTGCGGAGGCGGTATCCGCATGCCCTGCCCCCATCCGGATCGCCGGTCGATCGGGACAGCCTCTTCGCGGCGGAGAATCGGGAGATCCGGGGGCTTCTCGACGCGCGTGGCGTGGCCGCTGATGGGGAAGGAGCCCGGTCGGAGGCGAGCGTCGTCTCCCTCGCGCGGGCCTTCCCGGAAAACGGGCTGCTCCAGATCGAGCGCGCCCTGTTCGCTCTCTACAGCCAGAGGGAGAAGCCCGCGGCGTTTCTTCTCGATTCGCTCCTGGCGGCGCGGCCGGACTTCTACGAGGCTCAAGCCCTCTTCGTGGAGCACATGATCTTCTTCCGCCGCTATGATGCCGCGATCGAGCATCTGCAGAAAGCCTCCGCCTCGCCCATGTTCGAGTCGGATCGCCTGTGGCGGCTCGGCGCGATTCAGATCGCGGCGAAGAAGTACAACGAGGCGGCTCAGACCTACGCGCTGGCAAGATCGGTCGGGGCCTCTCCGGGGACGCGGTGGAGGCTCTTCGAGCAATACGCATCTACGCTGCACCGTCATGAAGTGGAGATCGAGAGCCACCCGGAGAACACGGCTGCCAAGGTGGAGCAGGGGAAGATTCTCGCCGAGCTGGGCCTCTTCCGGGACGCCTACATGCACTTCAACCAGGCGCGGATGACTCGGGAAGGGGATCCGGAGCCCGAGTACTGGCTGGGACACACGCTCATGATCGAGGGGAGGGCCACGCACGCGATCATCGCCTATCAGCGCGCCCTGGAGCTGGATCCGGGCCGCGTCGACGCGCGCGTCGAGCTCGCCTACGCGCAGATCCAGATCGGGCAGCGCGACGCGGCGTTGCAGAACCTCGAGACCGCGGTCTCCTCGGGAACGACCGACGCATGGGCGCACTACAATCTCGCCTGCCTGCTCGCAAGCAAGGGGGACGGGCAGAAGGCCCTCGGGGAGATCGACGTCGCCCTGCGCAAGGGATTCACCCGCCGCGATCTCCTGGAGACCGACCCCGATCTGGAATCCATCCGAGCCGAGCCGCGCTTCCTCGAGATCCTCTCGACTCTTCGCTGATCCGCCCGACTTCGGGATGCGATCGCTCTTCTTGACCCGGCTGGCGACGGATTCTAGGCTGGTGGAGCGCTGATCCACCCTGGGAGGTACCCATGGCCAATCCGCTCAACTGGATCCTGATCGTCGCCGGCGCGATCATGATCCTGATCGAGGTCGTGCTGGGGGCGGTCGCAGGCTTCGACTTCCTTCTCTTGGGCTCCGCGGTCCTGCTGGGCGGCCTGCTCGGGGTCGTCACCGGCAACGGACTGGTGGGGCTTGCCGCCGCGGGGGTTCTCTCGCTCCTCTACGTCCTGCTGGGCCGCAAGAAGATCCGTAGCCGGCTGCGCCGGCCTTCCATTCCCTCCAACACGGACGCGTTGATGAACAGGATCGCCATCGTGATCGAGCCGATCGGCGCCGACCATCCCGGCCGCGTCCGATCAGAGGGAGAGGAGTGGCTCGCCCGCCTGGCGGACGAGAGCGTGGGGGAGATCGAGAGCGGCCGCAGGGTGCGCGTGTCGCGGATCGACGGCGTGACCGTCTACGTCGCCCCCGCCGGAGCGGGGGATTCGACCGGAGGTGTGAGTCCATGAGCCAGAGTGGATCGATCATCATCATCGCCTTCTTCGCCTTCATCCTGCTGATCATCCTCGCGAGAAGCGCGCGCATCGTGGCGCAGTACGAGAAGGGACTGATCCTGCGGCTGGGCAAGTACCACGCGACGGTCGGCTCGGGACTGACGTTCCTCACCCCCCTGGTCGACGAGCTGCTCAAGGTCGACATGCGCGAGCAGGTGATCAACGTCGATCCGCAGAAGGTCATCACCCGCGACAACGTCACTGTCATCGTGGACGCCGTGATCTACTACCGAGTGATCGACCCCGTCCGGGCGAAGTTCGAGGTGCAGAACTTCGCCCTCGCCGCAACGACGCTGGCCCAGACGAACCTGAGGAACCTGATCGGAGACAAGAGCCTCGATGAGACCCTGGTGGCGCGCGACATGATCAACACCAACCTGCGCACGGTGCTGGACGAGGCGACAAATAGCTGGGGGGTCAAGGTCACGCGCGTCGAGGTCCAGAAGATCGATCCGCCCGTCGACATCACAGAGGCGATGAGCCGTCAGATGAAGGCCGAGCGCGACAAGCGCGCCGTGATTCTCGAGTCGGAGGGGATGCGCCAGAGCGAGATCCTGAAGGCCGAGGGTTTCAAGACGGGTGAGATCTTGAGGGCGGAGGGGGACGCGCAGGCCAAGCTCACGCGCGCTTCCGCCGAAGCGAAGGCGATCGAGATGGTGGCGACCGCCGCGGAGAAGTTCTTCCACGATCGAGCGGCGCTCTCGAAGCAGCTCGATGTCCTGCGCGAGACGCTCGGCCAGAACGTGAAGTATGTGATTCCCGGCAACGCCGATCTGGTCACGGTCCTCGGCCTGGATTCGCAGACCTCCCCGGCGCTCATTCCCATGAGGAAGGGACAGGGAGGAGGAGGCTCCGCGGGCGCCGGCCCGGGATCGTCCGCGCCTCACCCCGGACGTGTCTGACGGCGAAAGACAGGCGCCCTCGCGCCGCACGCGCCCGCAGGCGCCCGCAGGCGCCCGCACGGAGAGCGCCCGCTTCGCCGGCTGAGTGACAGGGCGCCGGCTCAGTCGGGCACTCTCCGTGCGGCTTGATTGTCGGGATCCCGCCGGTTCCCGAAGCCCCGCGCCGCGAACGCGAACATAGCGGGGCGAAGGGATCCGGCGGGGTCCCGGGACGCTCCAGGTGGAGCGCTGCTGGCCCGCTGAGCTCGCGGCCGCTCACACCCCGCGCCCGCACGGAGAGCGCCCGCTTCGCCGGCTGAGTGACAGGGCGCCGGCTCAGTCGGGCACTCTCCGTGCGGCTTGATTGTCGGGATCCCGCCGGTTCCCGAAGCCCCGCGCCGCGAACGCGAACATAGCGGGGCGAAGGGATCCGGCGGGGTCCCGGGACGCTCACGGTGGAGCGCCGCTGGCCCGCTGAGCTCGCGGCCTGTCGCTCAGCGAGCGAAGCGGGGCCCAGCGCGACACACAGGGCGCCGCGGAATCGCAGGACGATCCTGTCTCATTCGCGGTCCCCTATACCCAGTGCTCGCCGGAGCGCCACTGCTCCCAGAGGCGCTTGAACCGGGGCGCGTAGATCCAGTCGTAGAGGTAGGCGCGTTCGGGCATCAGCCTCTTGCAGAGACGCCTGACGTCGCTCGCGGCGATCTGGATGTCGATGAGAGGCAGATCGCTGTAGAGGATCAGGGCGCAGACTCGGTCCGCCGCGCGCTGGATCTCCGCGTCTGGCCGCTCGTCGCTGCGGGGCGACCCAAGCTCCCTCCTGTCTCCGGGTCCATCATTCATGACCTGCTCGGATGGCGCGTCGGCCCGTCGATCAGGACAGCCGACTCAGTCTCCCCTGCGAAGGATCACCGGCGATCGCCCGCCGGCGCCGAAGAAGTCGGCCGCGCTCGCCTGATTCAGAGCGATCTCGATCCGGTCCGTCGACGCGGCGAAGACGAGGATCGCGCCCACCGGAACATCCCCATAGGCGCGGACGAAGGGAGCCGTCTCGCTCCGCTCCGCGACGGCGACCCGGAGGGTCTCTCCGAGCGCGATTCCCAGCGAGTCGAGGTGGCCGGCGGGGATGTTCGTCTGCAGGTTTCCGTAGCGGTCCGCGAAGAGGACCTCGCCGATCAGCCGATCGCCCTCGACTCTCGCGATCGGCAGCTCCAGGCGCACCGGGTCCTTGACGACCGGTCCCGCGTCGGAGAACGGATCGCCGCAGACGAGGTTCCCCGCGGCGGGTCCGAAGATGTCCCTTCCGTGGAAAGTCGCCGAGATCGGGCCGCTCCTCATCCAGTCGCGATTCGTGATCTCGCGATAGGCGCTCGGGCCCATCTCGCGCTCGACGACCGTGAAGATCCCGTTGTCTGGGCCCACGAACCAGTTCCCTTTCGCGCTCTGGAGGACCAGGGGACGGCGGGTCGTGCCGACCCCGGGATCGACGATGGCGACGAAGACAGTGCCGTCCGGGAACTCCCGCGCGGCATCCCAGAGGGCATAGGCCGCACGCCTGACGTCGTACTCCGGGATCTGGTGCGTGAGGTCGATGATATTGGCCGTCTGGCAGGACGTCAGGATCGCTCCCTTCAGCGCGCCGATGTAGAAGTCCTGCTCACCATAGTCGGTGAGCAGGGCGACGATCCCGTTCGGAGGCCTCCAGCAAGTGCCGACCGGCGGGGGCTGAGAGATCGCTTCCCTCCCGCCGAGGAGGAGGATGAGGAGAAGCTTGAGGCGGATCGCCGCGCGCGCGGCGGACGGGATGACGCGCTCGCCGGGTTCAGTCCGGCCCAGGATTCGATATGCCATGTCTCGCTCCCTCCGGGCCTACCAGTACTCCTCCACGTGGATCGTGCCGATGCGCCCGGGCGAGTCCTTCTCGAATCGGCGCTCGATGAGACGACGGATCGCCTCATCGATCATCGCCGGATTGCCGCAAAGGAAGACGTGGTAGCGCTCGGGCGAGAGCGAGAGGCCCGTCTCCCGCTCGATGAGATCGGAGAAGAGGATCTCCTGAAGGTAGCCCGTGGGGCCCTTCCAGGATGGATCGTCAGCCGCGCGGGAGACCACAGGGATGTAGGTGAAGTTCGGACAGCGCAGGGCGAGCGCCGAGAGCTCCGCCCTGTAGCCGAGGTCGGGGGAGCGGCGGGCTCCGTGCAGGACGACGAAGCGCCGCGTTCCGCCGCAGACAAGCTCCGAGCGCAGCATGCTCACGTAGGGAGCGAGCCCTGTCCCGGTCGCCGCAAGAAGAACGTGGCGGTCCGGCGGAACACGCGCGAGCGTGAAGACCCCGGTGGCCTTCGTGCCGACGTAGATCCGCGCGCCGGCAGGAAGGGCGAAGAGGCGGGGCGTCAGCTCGCCGCTGGGCACGAGGCTGATGTAGAACTCCAGGTACTCGCCGACGCGGCTCGAGGAGGCGATCGAGTAGGCCCGCCGGATCATCTGTCCGGCGTCGCCGGGCGAGGCCTCCGGATCCGCCTCGGTCACCCGCGGCTCTCCCTGCTTGAGGCCCAGGACCGTGTACTGCCCCGCCGTGAAACCGAAGGATGGATCATCCGGCGTGACGCGCAGGATCGTGAGCCACGACCCGATGTCGGTCTTCTTCGTGGCGGTGGCGTTGTACTCCAGCTCGGGCATTGGACCCCCTCGAACGACTCCCCCGGATCGTCTCGCGCCGGGCATCCAGCGTCAAGACCGCGGGGATAGTCTGGACCGTAGCGAGCGCATCTGCGAAGCTCTCCTGGCGCATCCGCCCGGCCCGGCTCGGTTTGGAGGCACCGGGCCTCGCGGCGCGCCGCTCGCTATTGAGAAGGGGCCGAACCGGACCGGACGATCGCATGCGCCGATGAAATCCACGAACGACAAGAGCGCGGGAGGCGCAATCCGCTTCCTGATCGGTCCCGCAGGCAGCGGCAAGTCCTCATCCTGCCTCGAGGGACTTTGCGCCCATGAGGGGGCCGGGCGCGAAGCGTTCTATCTGGTGCCCGAGCAATCGACCTATCTGGCTGACCGGCAGATGCTCGAGCCGCCCCTGCCCGCGGCGATCCGGCACGTTCGCGCCCTTTCCTTCCGCCGCCTCGCGGCCATCCTGGACATTGGAGGCGAAGGCGGGGCCCCGCGCGCGCTCGACAGGGCCGGGCGGAGGATCCTCCTGCGATCCCTGCTCGACTCGCTCGCCCCGGCCCTGCGCTCCCCCTTCGAGCCGCTGCTCGATCGCCAGGGCTTTATCGACGCCATGATCGGCGTGATCCGGGACCTTCGCTTCGAGGCGGGTTCCTTCGCTGATGCCGACATCGAGCGCATCGGAGCGACTGGCTCGATTCCGCAGGACCTCCAGAGGAAGCTCTCCGCCCTCTCTTCGCTCCGGCGCCTCTACGAGAAGACTCTTGTCGAGAGGAACCTGCAGGACCCCGATCTCGCGCTTCTCGAACTTCCCGAGCGGATCCGGCGCGACCCGATCCAGTGGGCGGGACGGCCCGTCATCGTCGACGGCTTCCTCAGCTTCACGTCCCTGGAGGCGGAGACCCTCCAGCGCATCGCGGAGGCGGGAGCGTCGATGACGATCACGCTCTGCCTCGACGGCGCACTCGCCGGCCTCCTGCCCCTCGTGCCGCCGCCCCCGCCCCCCGG
>VGJL01000087.1 GCA_016867495.1 Candidatus Eisenbacteria bacterium
GGGCGCGGTGCTCGCTTCCCAGTTGGTGCCGAGGAACTTGACCCCGGCGCGCTTGCTGGCCCACTCCGTGTTCAAGCGGGCGAGCAGCTCGGGGCTCTTCAGGGAGAGGACGGAGCCGGGATCATCGTCCGCCGCGCCGGTCCCAAGGTAGATGTCGGTCAGCGTGAACCGATCCGGATTCGATTGACTGAGAGCGACGGAGTTGCCCGCCGAGAAGTCGAAACCGCTGTCGCCGCTCGATGAGAACTCCTCGATGATCTTGTCTTGCCCCTCCGCGCGGCCCGCGCCCATCACTTCATTGGAGGCGTCGCTCAGCTCGCTGTCCTCGTTCACCGACCGGACGTGGAAGTAGTACAGGGTGCCGTTGGCCACGACCGTCTGGATCGTCCCGACCCCCTTCCCCACGCTTCCGATCTTGTGGCCCAGTTGCTCGAGCTGGCCTGGATCGATGGAAAGGAGCGAGGAGGTCCCACGGTAGATGTTGTACTGCTTGAAGTCCTCGGCCGACTCATCGGGGCTCGCTGTCCAGCGAACCGTGATCGACAGGTCGCCGTTGACCACGAGGACACTGGTGGGCGGCGCGAGCTTGTCGGGCGGGACCACCGGAGGTCCCGAATCATCGTCGCCGCAACCCCCGAATCCCATCGCGGCCAGCAGGAGCGCGCATCCCAGGAGGACGCCCGCCCCGTTCCGTCTCCCTCCAATCGCTCTCGACATCGATCTTCCTCCTTCATGGTCAGTCCCCCGCCGGGGATCCTCGATTTCGCCTCTCGGGAGATACTACATCTCCACCCGGCCCAGCGTCACGATTCTCGGGCCCGAGTCATCCGTCCATCTCGACGGCCTTGCGCAGCAGCCGCGCAAGCCGCTCTCCTGCGACCGCGGCCCATTCGACGACCTCCTCATGGGAGAGGGGACGGCCGGCGATCCCCGTGCCGTAGTTCGTGATCAGGGAGATCGCGGCCACCCGCACTCCCGCCCTCCGCGCCGCGAACGCCTCCGGAATCGTGGACATGCACGCCGCCCTCGCCCCGAGCCGGCGCCATAGGCGGATCTCGGCCGCCGTCTCGTAGGACGGGCCGCTGCTGCCGCACAGAGCGCCGGTTCGGAGCTCGACGCCGGAAAGGCACGCCGCGCGATCGAGAAGTTCGCCCAAGGCGGGGTCGAGGAGAGGCGCCGCGCCGATCCTGGGCGAGGCCATCCCTTCCCGCAACCGACGGAAGAAGAGATCGATCAGATCGCTCGCCCGCATCAGCGTCCCGGGGGACATCTCGCGGTCGCACGATCCGGCCGCGTTCGTCAGGACGAGACGGCTCACTCCCAGCTCCGCCGCCGTTCGCGCGGGGAGCGTCACGGTCCTGAGCGGATGCCCTTCGTACAGATGGACGCGCCCCTGAAAGAGGAGAACGGGCCTGCCGCCCCAGATTCCGCTGTGGAGGAAGCCGGCATGGCCCGCCACTCCGGCCGAAGGGAACCCAGGGATCTCGGTGAAGGGGATGGTCTTCCTCTCTTCGAGGGACTCGGAGATCCCTCCGAGGCCCGAACCGAGGACGACGGCGAGCGAGGGTGAAGCGGTCCCCATCCACCCGCGAAGATGTTCCGCCGCGCGCTTGGCGTCGCTCATCCTTCCTCCTGGCCCCTGCGGTAGGGACGCCCGATCGCCGCGGGGGCGACGGCCCGGCCAACCCATCCGGCCAGGACGGCGAGCGCGACCAGATAGGGGATCATCTGGAGGAACTGGGTCGGGATCCCGCGTCCCGCGAGACGGATCTGTACCGTCTCGGCCGCGGCGAACAACAGGCAGGCGGCAACGGCGCTGGCGGGCTTCCACTTCCCGGCGATCATGGCAGCCAGAGCGATGTATCCCCTTCCCCCGGACATTCCGTCCGTGAACGAGTTCTGCTGAAAGGCGAGCCAGGCCCCTCCGAGGCCCGCGATCGCTCCGCCGAGGACCACCGCCATCGTCCGCACGCCGACCACGCCGACGCCGCTCGCGTCGAGGGCGGCGGGGCGCTCCCCGGCTGCCCGCACGAGCAGGCCGACGCCCGAGCGCAGAAGCAGCCGGTGAACGACAAGACAGACGAGCAGGGCCGCCAAGAAGAGGGGCTGCCCGATCACATCTCCAAGGGGCCCGAGAAGGCCGAAGGGCGGAACGGGCTCGATCGGATGCTCCAGGATGCGCGGCGAGTTGCTCGCGCTCGAGTAGAGCGCCTTGAGCAGGGCTCGGGTCGCGCCGAAGGAGCCGATGTTGATGGCGAGCCCCGAGACGATCTGGTCCGCCCTCCCCCTGACGGTCACGAGGGCGTGAAGCAACGCCGTCGATGCGCCGGCAAGGATCGCGCAGAGCACGCCGGCCTCCGGCGAACCCGTGCTGATCGTCCCCACCGCGGCGCCGAAGGCGCTGTTCAGCAGGATCCCCTCGAGGGCGATGTTGACGACGCCGCTGCGCTCCGACAGCGTCCCCCCCACCGCGACGAGCGCGTAGGGGACGGCTATCCTCGCGATCTGGGCGAGCGCGCTCAGGAGGAGATCCACCGCAGGCCTCCTTCCCGGCTCCGGGCGTCGAGCGAGATGAAGATCATGAGGATCGCGGCGACGATCACGTCGACGAGCTCCCTCGGAACGAGCTGATTGACGACGAGCCCACCCTGCGAGAGAACGCCGAACAGGAGGGCGCTCACCGGAATGGCGGCCGGGCGGTTGCGCGCTAGCAGGCCCACCGCGATTCCGACGTGGCCGGATCCTGACGTGAAGCCTTCCTCGAAGTAGTGCTTGTAACCCAAAACGTAGTAGCAACTCCCGACCCCGGCGATCGCCCCGGCAAGTCCCATCGAAAGGGCGCTCAGGAGCCCCGGCGAGAGGCGCGCGTAACGGGCGCGGCGCAGTCCCCCGCTCAGGATCCTCCAGTGGAATCCGAGCGGCGAGCGCAGGAGGAGCAGATCGCAGGCGATCGCGGCCGCGAGCGCGAAGGGGAGCGCCGTCGAGAGGCCCGAGCCCCGGAAGAAGCCGAACGCGTCGGAGGCGCGGGCCATCCACGCGCCCTCTCCCAGCGTCGCCGTTCGCACCGTGTCGGGCAGCGCGTAGCTGCGCGAGAGGAAGTAGTTGACGAGCGCGGCGGCGACGAAGTTCAACAGGATCGTCACGATCACCTCGTGCGCCCCCGTACGGGCCTTCAGGAGACCCGGGATGGCCCCCCAGATCCCTCCCGCGAGGAAAGCCGCCGCCACACACAGCAGCCAGAGCCACGGGCCCGGAACCGACGCCAGGTGGATTCCCGCGAGGGCCATCGCGAAGCCGCCGACCATCATCTGCCCTTCCGCCCCGATGTTGAAGAGCCCAGCGCGAAACGGAAGCGCGACGGCGAGTCCCGTGAAGATGAGCGGCGTGGCCTTGAAGAGGACCTGGCCGATCCCGTAACCCGATCCGAGCGTCTCCCCGAGAAGCAGGATGAGAAACCGATCCGGCCTTGCGCCGAAGAGCCCGGCGAGAAGCGCCCCCGCGACGAGGCCGATCGCGGCGGCGACGACCGGCAACAGAAGGCGGCGGCTCGTCACGGCGAGAGCCCCACGAGCGCTCGATTCATCGCCTGGCCGTCCACCCCCGAGGCCTCCGCGGCGTAGCCGACCCTCCCCCTGAAGAGAATCGCGATCCGATCCGAGAGGGCGAGCAGCTCGGCGAGATCCCCGGTCACGAGGAGAATGCCGGTTCCCGCCGCGCGCGCGGCCAGGAGCCTTTCGTGCACGAAGGCCGTGGCGCCCGGATCGAGGCCCCGCGTGGGGTGCACCGCGAGCAGCAGACGCGCGCGCCGCGACATCTCTCTCGCCAAGAGAAGGCGCTGCTGGTTTCCGCCCGACAGACTGGCCGCGGGAAGCTCAGGGTCGAGGGGGCGGACGTCGAACCCGCGCAGGAGATCGACCGCGGCGCGCCGCCCCGGAAAGAGACGCCACGGCAATCCGACGCGCAGGTTCTCGCCGCAACTCATCTCGAGGGCGAGGCCCTCGGCGCGTCTGTCCTCGGGAATCCAAGCGATCTCATCGGCGAGTCGGGTCCGCTGCGGGGCTCCCCATCTCCGTCCGAGGATCTCGATCTCGCCGCTCTGGATCGGGATCTGGCCGGTGATCGCCCGGACGATCTCGGTCTGACCGTTCCCCAGGACGCCGCCGATGCCGACGACCTCGCCGGCGCGCACCATGAGGCTGACGTCCTGAGGCGCGCAGGCGCCGGTTCCGCACCGGAGCGAGCGGAGAGCCAGAACGGTCTCCCCCGGTCGGGCCTCCCGGCGCGCGAGCGGCGGCTGGATCTCCTCCCCGACGATCCACCGCACCAGAAGGTCCCGATCGATCTCGCCGGCCGCCGCTTCGCCGGCGACGCGTCCGCCCCGCAGGACGGTCACACGATCGGCGATCTCCGTCACCTCCGCGAGGCGGTGCGTCACGAGGAGGATCGTCTTGCCCTGCGCCGCGAGGGCGCGAAGCGTCGCGAAGAGAGGCCGCACCTCCGATGGGGCGAGCACGGAGGTCGGCTCGTCGAGGACCAGGATCGAGCAGTCGCGTTCGAGGAGCTTCAGGATCTCGATCCGCTCCTGCTCCGCGACCGAGAGCTCCTCGACCGGCAGATCGAGCGGCGCGTCCAGTCCATTCGCCCGCGCGATGCCAAGGAGGCGATCGAGCCTCGCCCTGGGCAGGGTCCGGAGTCCCACGCACTCGGGGGATCCGAGCAGGATGTTCTCCGCCCCGGTCAGCGCGCCCGCAAGAAGGAAGTGCTGGGCGCAGAGCCCGATCCCCCGCCGGAGCGAAACGCGCGGGCTCCCTTGCTCGAGCGGTTGCCCATCGATCAGGATCTCCCCGGCATCGGCGCGCAGGAAACCGGCCAGGATCGAGAGGAGCGTGGTCTTGCCGGCGCCGTTCTCTCCGAGGAGGACATGGACGCTTCCCCGCTCCACGTCGAAGCTGATCGCGTCGTTCGCGAGAAGGGAGCCGAACCTCCTGGTGATCCCCCGAAAGGAAACGACAGCGCCCACGGGCCAGAGTCTAGCGGATCGGGGCCGCGATCCGCCCGGCGAGAAGATCGGCCCGCAGTCCCTCCACCCGCGCGCGGATCTCATCGGTGATCCATCGCTTGTTGTTGTCGTCGTAGACGTAGTCGAGAGCCCCCTCCGCCAGCCCCATCTCGCGAACTCCCCCGGCGAAGGTCCCCTCCTTCGCGGACTGGATCGTCTCGAAGACAGCGATGTCGATCTGTTTGATCATGCTGGTCAAGATGTGCCCCGGGGCCTCCGCCTGCTGGTCCGCGTCGACGCCGATGGCGAGCTTGCCGCGCTCGCGGGCCGCCTCGAAGACTCCGAGGCCCGTCGAACCGGAGGCATGGAAGATGATGTCCGCGCCGTGATCGTACTGAGCGAGGGCGAGCTCCTTCCCCTTGGCGGGATTCTTGTAGGCGTTCGCGGTCACTCCGGCGTAGTTGACAAGGACCCTGCAGCCGGGATTCACGGCCGCCACCCCCGCCCTGTAGCCGGCTTCGAACTTGCGGATGAGGGCGTTGTCCATCCCGCCGACGAAACCCACGACGCCCGTCTGCGTCACCTGGCCAGCGACCGCCCCGACCAGGAAACACCCCTCCTGCTCGCGGAACTTCAGCCCGACGACGTTCTGGGGAACCACCATCCCCTCCTGCCAGGTGTAGTCGACGCAGGCGAACTTCTTGCCGGGGAACTCGGAGGCCACGGCGTTGATGTCATCGGTGAAGAGCGCGCCGATGCCCAGGATGAGCGAGGGAGCGCCCGCGGCCATCTGGCGCAGCGCGGCTTCCCTGTCGGTCCCCTCCGCGGGCTCCAGATAGTCGACCGTGACCGCCAGTTCGTCGCGGGCCTTCAGGAGACCGCGATAGGCCGAGTCGTTGAAGCTCTTGTCGCCGATTCCGCCTACATCGAAGACGAGCCCGACGTGCAGGCCTCCCGCGCCGGATCCCTTGCGATCTCCCCCCCCGCATCCGAGGAGCGCGCCGCAGAGGAGGATCCCCAGGGCGAGGCGGGCGCTTCGGCCGATGGGAGCCTTCGCCGGCCGCCGATGCAGCGGGCAACGGGAAGCAGTCTTCATGTCGTCTCCTCCTTGGGCTCTTCGAAACAGCGCCGGCACCGCGCCTCGTAGAGATCTCCCGAGCCGACGGCGATCCTGCCCGTGGCCCGGCCGACCCGCTGCGTCCGGTTGGCGGGATTCCCGCAGCGGACGCAGATCGCCAGAGTCTTTGTGATGTACTCCGCCATCGCGAGAAGCTGAGGCACCGGCTCGAAGGGCTGCGCCGTGTAGTCCTGGTCGAGCCCCGCGACGATGACCCGCTTGCCCCGATTCGCCAGCTCCTCGCAGACCTCCACGATGCCTGCATCCAGGAACTGGACCTCGTCGATGCCGATCACATCCGCCTCGGCCGCCACCGCCAGCACCTCCCCCGAGTTCCGGACCAGTCGCGAGGGGATCTTCTGTTGATTGTGGGAGACGATGTGGTCGGCCCCGTAGCGGTCGTCGGTCGAGGGCTTCACGATCGCCACTCTCTGCCGCGCGATTTGCGCCCTGCGGATCCTTCGAATCAGCTCCTCGGTCTTGCCGCTGAACATGGGGCCGCAGATCACTTCGATCCATCCGGTGCCCTGCGGGAGATCGTGGCTCAAGACCCACCCTCCTCGACGGGCCAGCGCTCGGCCAGCACCGACGCGATCTTGGTTTTCAAGAGATCGATCGCGACCCTGTTGTGCCCCCCTTCCGGGATGATCACGTCCGCGTAGCGCTTGGACGGCTCGATGAAGGTCAGATGCATCGGGCGGACGTAGCGCTCGTACTGATCCAGCACCGACTCCAGCGTCCGTCCCCGTTCGGTCACGTCGCGCCGTATGCGGCGCATCAGCCGCACGTCGCTGTCGGCGTCGACATAGACCTTGATGTCCATCATCGATCGCAGATCCTCGTCGTCGAGGATCAGGATCCCTTCCAGGACGTAGATCGGGTGAGGCCCCACGCGCGTCGCATCGGAGAGCCGGATGTGGCGCGTGAAGTCGTAGTTCGGCTGATCCACGGCCTCCCCGATGAGGAGCCGGCGGATGTGGTCGCGCAGAAGCTCGGTATCGAAGGCGTCGGGATGGTCGAAGTTGGTCCCGATCCTGTCCTCCCAGGAGAGATGCGAGAGGTCTTTGTAGTAGTGGTCCTGCCGGATGACCGCGACCTGGCGCCCGCCCAGGGCCTCGAAGATCCGCACGGCGACCAACGACTTCCCCGACGCCGTGCCGCCGGCGATTCCGATCAGCGTGCGCCGCGGCGGCGCCTGCGTCGTCATCCCTCCCCCCTCGCCCACGCGGTCAGATCGGCGACGATCCTCTCGAGCGACCCGTCCCCCTTCTCGAGATCGAGCTTCGAGGTGTCGATCCGCCGGACTGGCACCGTCTGCTCGATCTTGCTTCCCCACTCCTCGTACCGCCGCTCGAGACGCTCCAGGTAGGCGGCGTCGACGTGCCGTTCGTACGGCCTGTCCCGCCGGCGTATCCGCTCCAGCAGGACATCGGTCGGGGCGGTGAGGAGAAGGATCAGGTCGGGAGGACGGACGGTCGTCAGGAGAGTCTCGTAGAGGGCCCGGTAGTTCTGGTAGTCGCGGTCGCTCAGCATGCCGAGGTCCCGCAAGGTGGGCGCGAAGATCTCGCCGTCCTCGTAGAGGGTCCGATCCTGGATCAGCGACCTGCCGGCGGCGACACAGGTCTGCATCGCCCGGAAGCGCTCCGAGAGGAAGAAGACCTGCAGGTGGAAGGCGTAGCGGGCCATGTCCGCGTAGAAGTCCTCGAGGTAGGGATTGGCGATCACCGGCTCGTAGAACGCCTCCCAGCCGAGCCGCTCGGACAGCACCCGCGTCAGGCGGGTCTTGCCGACCCCGATGTTGCCGCAGATCCCGACGTAGATGCCCCGTCCGCTCGCGCCGCTCACGTCAATCCCCCCTCTTCCCCGGACAGCTCCGCGGCGTCGAGAGCGGCGACATGGGGAAGCCCGCGGTAGCGCTCGCGGTAGTCGAGCCCGTAGCCGACGACGAAGCGGTCGGGAATCGGAAAGCCGATGTAATCGACCGGCACTTCGGCGCGGCGCTCGACCCTCTTGTCCAGGAGGGCCGCGATGGCGAACGACCGCGGGGAGCGAGCGAGGAGCATCTTGCAGATGTAGTCCAGCGACAGCCCGCTGTCGATGATGTCCTCCACGATCAGCACATCCCGCCCGTGGATGTCGCTGTCGAGATCCCGGAAGAGGCGGACCGAGCCGGAGGTCGTTGAGCGGTTCCGGTAGGAGGAGATGGAGATGAAGTCGATCTCCACGTCGATGGTCAGGATCCGAACCAGGTCCGAGAGAAAGAGAACCGACCCCTTCAGCAGGCCGATCAGGACGGGAACGCGCCCCGCGTAGTCGCGGGATATCTGCTCTCCCAGCTCGCGGACCCGCCGCTCGATCTGGTCGCCTGTAAGAAGGACCTCCGTCTCAGCCTCCGCGCGGGCCGTTGACCCGCACCCCTCCTCCGGGGTACTTTGCCTGTCCGACTCGCATCCCAGGGTTACCGGCACGCCAAGAGATCCATCCGGCAGCCTCAGGCAGTGTAAAGGACCGCAATCGGGCGGTCTATGGGGAGTGAAGCTTGATACTGAGGGGCGTGACCTGCCTCACGATGGACCGGAAGCGGACGGTCATCGAGGCGGATATCAGGATCGATCGACGGGGCCGGATCGCGGCCCTTCTGCCCCCGGGGCGCGGGGGATCCCGCGGCGAGGAAGAGGTCTTCCTGCCGGGTCGGATCGCCATCCCCGGGCTCGTCCAGACCCACGTGCACCTCTGCCAGACGATCATGAGGGGCCTCGCCGATCGCCTTCCGCTCTCCCTGTGGCTCAGGAGCCGCATCTGGCCCCTCGAGGCCGCCCACGACGCATCGACGGTGGAAGCGTCTGCGGCTCTCGGCCTCCTCGAGCTGGCCACGGGCGGAACGACAGCGATCCTCGACATGGGGACCACAAGACACACCGAGGCGATCCTGCGTGCGGCCGAGAGGTCCGGCCTGAGAGTCGTGACCGGCACGGCCTTGATGGACGAGGGACGGGGCGTCCCCCGCTCGCTTCTGCGGGAAGTCGGAGACGCCCTCGCCGAGACCGAGCGCCTGCTGCGCGCGAAGAGGTCCAAGCGTGTCGGCCTCTGCCTCGCCCCGCGATTCATCCCTTCCGTCAGCGAGCGGGGCTGGCGCGCGGTCGTGGCGATGGCCCGGCGCCACGATCTCTTGATCCACACCCACGCGTGCGAGACGCGGACGGAGGTCGAGATGGTTCGCCGGAAGACGGGATCGACTCCGTTCGTCTATCTCGACCGCATCGGCGCCGCGGGCCGGCGCCTTCGCGCGGCGCACGCGATCTGGCTGTCGGCGGCCGATCGCGCCGTGCTCAAGCGGACCGGCTCGGCCGTGGTCCACTGCCCGGGCAGCAACGCGAAGCTCGGCTCGGGCACGGCCGACGTCCGTTCGCTCCGGAGGGCTGGAGTCCCGGTCGGCATCGGCTGCGACGGAGCGGCCTGCAACAACAGGCTCGATCTCCTCGACGAGATGCGCCGGGCGGCCTCCGCGATCGCCGCGCTCCACGGACCCGCCGCCGTGGATCCCTCCGAGATCCTCGCCATGGGCACGATCGATGGGGCCCGCCTTCTGCGGATGGAGCAGGAGATCGGGAGCATCGAGCCGGGAAAGGCGGCGGACCTCACGATCCTCAATCCGGCAGCCGCTCCCGGGATGTGCCCGAGCGGCCCCGACCCGCACGGGCGCGTTCTCTACGGGGCGGGCCGGGAACATGTCGAGCAGGTCTGGGTTGAAGGGCGGATGATCGTCAAGCGGGGACGCATGGCGGGATTCCCCGCAGCCACGATCCTCCGCGACGCGGGCCAGGCGGCGCATAAGATCCAGGAACGAATGGAGGCCAGGTGTCGATCCCGATCTCGCTGATTCAGTCCCTGCCAAAGACCGATCTACATTGCCACCTCGATGGCTCGCTCCGCCTCGAGACCCTTTGGGAGCTTGCGGAGCGGAGATCGATCGAGCTGGGCGCCGGGAGCATCGAGGAGCTGCGAGCCATGCTGACCCCGAGGACGGGCGCGAACCTCGGCGAGTATGTCGAGATGTTCGAGCCGGCGATCTCCGTGCTCCAGGACGCCGAGGCCCTCCGCCGCGTCGCCTACGAGCTGGCGGAGGACGCGGCCCGGGAGAACATCCGTTACCTCGAGGTCCGCTACTCCCCGATCCTCCATGCGAGGCGGGGCCTCTCGCTCCCGGAGATCGTCGATCCTGTCCTTCAGGGGCTTCGGGACGCCGAACTCAAGCTGGGCATGGTCAGCGGAGTCATTCTCTGCGGGATCCGGACCATCTCCCCGGAGGTGAGCCTGGAGCTCGCGCGCTTCGCCGTCTCTTACAGGAAGAAGGGGGTCGTCGGCTTCGATCTGGCGGGAGCCGAGAAGGACTATCCTGCCAAGGACCATGTGAAGGCGTTCTACGAGATCCTCAACAACAACATCAACGTGACCGTCCACGCGGGGGAGGACTTCGGCGCGCCGTCGATCCATCAGGCGATCCACTACTGCGGCGCGCACAGG
>VGJL01000088.1 GCA_016867495.1 Candidatus Eisenbacteria bacterium
CGAGCCATCGCCGTCCCAGAGTATCGCACGAGGGGAGGAGCCTCAAGCCTCCATCGCCCGGGCGCCTCCACCCCTGGGCCGGAACCGGCCATCGCCTCTTGCGGGCCGCGGCGCCTCGCGGGCCGCGGCGCCTCGTGGGCCGTGCGCCCTCGCAGTCCATCGCGCCCTCGCAGTCCATCGCGCCATCGCAGTCCATCGTGCCTTGCGGGCCATCGCCGGGACTCGTAGGCTGGTGGCGGAGGCATTCGATGGACCGAGGGGAAGCGGAGCGGCGCGCCGCCCGCCTGCGCGAACAGATCGTCCATCACGCGCGGCGCTATTACGTCGACGCCGACCCGGAGATCTCCGACGCCGCTTACGACCGCCTGGTCCGAGAGCTGGAGGGGCTCGAGGCCGCCTTCCCCGATCTCGTCACTCCGGACAGCCCTACCCAGCGGGTCGGAGGAGAGCCCCTCGAGCGGTTCGAGACGGTCGTACACTCCACGGCGATGCTCTCGCTCCAGAACACCTACGACGAGAGCGAGCTGCGCGAGTTCGACCAGCGGGTCCAACGTTTCCTCGGAACGACGGAGCCGACCGACTACGTGGTCGAACTCAAGATCGACGGCGTCGCGATCGCCCTTCGCTACGTCGGCGGGGTCTTCGTACGGGGAGTGACCCGCGGGGACGGAACGCGAGGGGACGACGTCACCGCGAACCTCAAGACGATCCGGACAGTGCCGCTGCGGGCCGCCATGGGTCCGAGCGCAACGAGTCCGAGCGAGCTGGAGGTCCGGGGCGAGGTCTTCTTCCCTCGCTCCGCGTTCCAGGCCCTGAACGAGAGGCGACAGGAGTCGGGCGAGAAGCTCTTCGCGAATCCGCGCAACGCGGCTGCCGGCACCCTCAAGCTCCTCGATCCGCGGATCGTCGCTTCCCGCCCGCTCGCCCTCTGCTGCTACGCGGTTGTGGAGGCGGCGGAGATGGGGATCGAGCGCCACCGGGATGCCCTCGATTGGCTGCGGGAGCGCGGCTTCCCTGTCAACCCCCACGCGAGGGCGGCTCACGGAATCGATGGGGTTCTCCGGCAGATCGCGGAGTGGGAGGAGCGACGCTGGGGCCTCGACTATGAGACCGACGGCCTGGTCATCAAGGTCGACCGGCTCGATCAGCAGCTGCGCCTCGGCGCCACGGCCAAGGCCCCTCGCTGGGGGATCGCCTACAAGTTCGCCACGCGCGAGGGGATCACGCAGCTTCTCGCCATCGAGGTGCAGGTCGGCAGGACGGGCAACGCGACGCCGGTCGCCGTCCTCTCCCCCGTCGAGATCCTGGGAACGACCGTCCGGCGAGCCACGCTCCACAACGCGGAGGAGGTGCGCCGCCTCGATGTCCGGATCGGCGATTGGGTGGCGGTCGAGAAGGGGGGCGAGGTGATCCCGAAGGTGACCCGAGTCCTCGTAGACCGCCGGACCGGGAGCGAGATCCCCTTCGTCTTCCCGGAGCGGTGCCCGGCCTGCGCGGAGCCGCTCGTTCGGGAGGGGGACGAGGTCGCCTTCCGCTGCCTGAACGAGCACTGTCCCGCCCAGAGAAAGAGGCAGATTCTCCACTTCGTCTCGCGCGGGGCGATGGAGATCGAGGGACTGGGCGAGGCGAAGGTGGATCAGCTCGTGGACGCGGGCCTCGTCCGCGATGCCGCGGACATCTACGCCCTGGAGGCGGGCCAGCTCGTGCCGCTCGAGGGGATGGGAGAGCGCTCCGCCGCGAACCTGATCCTCTCGATCGGCGAGAGCCGGTCGCGTCCCTTGCGCCGGCTCCTCTTCGCCCTCGGAATCCGGCATGTGGGAGCCTCAGTCGCGAAGAACCTGGCCTCCCGCCTGTGCACCCTAGACGCCGTGGCGAACGCCTCGGAGGAGGACCTGCGCGGAATCCCCGATGTGGGGGCGGTCGTCGCCGAGAGCGTCCTGCGCTATTTCGCCCGACCAGCCAGCCGGGATCTGCTCGAGCGACTTGCGCGAGCCGGGGTCCAGACGGTCGAGCCGCGCGAGGAGACACCGGCGCGCCGTCCGCTGGAGGGCAGGACCTTCGTACTGACCGGCACGCTGGAATCGATGACGAGGCCGCAGGCGACGGCGAGGATCGAGTCTCTCGGCGGAAAGGTCTCGGGCTCGGTCAGCCGGAAGACCGACTATGTCGTCGCGGGAAGCGAGGCAGGTTCCAAGCTCGAACGCGCGCGGGAGTTTGGCGTGCCGATCCTCGATGAGAAGGAGTTCGTGGCGATCCTGGAGACCGGCCAAGCCTAGTCGCTTCCGCCTCCAAGTCCCGGCACAGTCGCGCGGACCCGGTCGAAGTAGGCGTTGGCCCGCTGGGCATCTCCCGTCTGCTGGCATATCCTCCCCATGAGCAAGAGCGCTCGGGCGTGCCGAGGGTCGAGGCGGATTGCCTCCTCCAATCTCCGGCCGGCTTCGTCGAGGTCCCCCGCTTCTGCCAGTTCCTCTCCAATCCGGAAGAGGGCTTCCGGGAGGTTCGGGTCAACGGCGAGGACTTCCATCCAGTCGATCGGCTCATCCTGTTCCGGGCGGCCGCGAGGAAGGAGTCCGTTCCACCGACCGAAGCTCAACTGGATTGCTGCTGCGAACCGGTGGATGCTCCAGAGCGGACCCTGCGTCACTGGGCGGAGGCGATCATAGAAGGCGGCAAGCTGGCGATCCTGGATTCGGTTCTCGCCGGTCATGATCGTCGCGAGATAGCCGCTCGGAACATTCCGCTTGTGGTGACCGATTCGCCAACCCTGAGGATCGCGATCACCGAACATTTGGAGCATCCACTTCTCGTACCTCGTGTCATTGAGAACAGAAGGGATCCGAGAGAGCAACGGGTCGCAAAGCGCATAGTAATCGAGCATGTGCGTCCTCGGCCCGGCGAGGTAGCCGGCGGCGCCAACCGCCTCCTCCACGACAAGAGGCGTCCCATTCCTCCGAGCATCCCCTCCAACCACAGAGGGACCCCACCCTGAGGGTTTCTCCCCGGCAGGAGCTTCGTTCAGCATTCCCGAGCCAGCAAAGTAGTAGCGTCGCTCATCACAGATTCCATGCCTGTCGACAAGCCCCTCCATGCGTCCGCCGAAGTCCCTCCCGCTTCTGATCGGAGGGTGCGGCGTCAGGCCCAGACCCGAGATCAAGACGCCGGCAGCCAGTATTCCCCGTCCCAGCTTCCGCAGGGGAAAGGGGTCGACTTCAGCGAGGAGAATGACGGCCGCAAGGAAGGGCGCCGACAGAAACCGGCCGCTCATGAAGTCTCCACCGATGCGGACCACGTAGAGTAGGTAAAGCAGTATCCCGGAGGCGATGGCAATCAAGCGCTGCCTCCGCGTTCCTCGCGAAGCGACAACGGACGCCATAGCCACCAGGATCACGACCATCGTGACTGGATCGTTCCGAAGCGAATTGAGGATGTAGTACAACCCGTGCCTGCTGTAGGTGATCGCATCGATCCCTGTGTTCAGCTTCGCGAATGCGCTGTTCGGGACCAAGGAACCATAGTAGAAGACAGCAAACCCCTCCCACAGAAGAAACGGAATGAAACCTCCAACGAGAGCTCCGAGCGCTCTGACACCTCCACACCCGAACGTCGCATACAGAAGGGCCGGAGCGAACAGCAGGATCGAGTCCATCCGATTGAGCGTAGCCAGCCCTGTGATCCCGGAGAGCAGAAAGACCCTCCCGAGACTTGCCGGCGCATCCTTGAGGAAGGCAATCAGGAACAGAGCGACCAGAAGGTGGGTCAGAGGGTTCTCGAGACCCGATGTCGAGTAGTCAACGAATGCTCGAGAGCTGACGAGCATCGCGGTTCCGAGCGCGAGCGCCGCCGCGCCTCCGGCGCGGGCCCGGAAGATGAAGAGACCGACTACGATGATGGAGACCGCAATCGAGAGAATGGCGCATGTATAGAACGCTTCGCGAGTGACGTAGTAGGGGATCGCGACCAAGAACAGCCAGAGGGGATGGGTGAAGGTCTGAACCCGCTCCACCACGTTCCATCGCAGCCCATATCCATGGACGAGGTTATCGATGGTTCTCAGAGTAATGAACGCATCGTCTGACACCCATGCCGTGCGGATGAAGATAGCCGTGGTTACGAGGAGGGCGATGACGCGCAGCGCCGCGATGCGCGTCTGTCGACTCAAGAAGGCGAGCATGGCCTCTCCCTGCCACGGCGGACGAGTCCGAGGACCCAATACCCGAGCAGAACAAGCAGTACTGGCGCCACCATGATCGCGGTCGAGGCCGCCTGGGATGCGGGAGAGAGATCCCGCCTCGCGATCAGGTAGGAGTAGCCTCCGAGGACCGCGGAGATCGACCATGTGCCGACAATGAGATCCTGGAGTTGCGCGCGCCTTCCGTAGAGGCGAGTGACGGCCAATAGGTAGACCAGAAGGGCACCGTGCCAGGGCTGCAGGAAGCTCTTCGCCAGGAGAAGATAGATCGCGTAGAGGAGCGGCGCAGCGGCGAGGATCGATCGCCCTCGCGCGATCGTCCATGCACAGACCGCGTAGGCCGCGAGGAAGACGATCCGGAGGGACCAGGCCGTGCCCGCCGCCGGCACGCCGCTGATGTAGCCGGCAAGTTGAGGGACCGAGCGCAGCGCCTTCGATGCTTCCTCGCGCAGGCCAGGCAGCGCATTCTGCGGCCCTCCGAAGAAGAGGTATCCCCCGAGTACGACGGTCACGGTGATGCCGGGCGAGGCGATCCATCGCAGCGACCACCGTTGGTCATGCGGGGAAGCCGCGGCGAGAATGGGCAAGAACAAGAGCGCCTCGATCTTGACAAGAGAGGCCAGGCCCAGGAGCAGCCAGGGCAGGATGCCACGGCCCCGGACGAAGGCAACGACGGCGAGAGCGCAGAGAATGCCCATCAAGCTGTCCGCATGGCCATTGCCGGCGAACTCCAGGATCAGTAGAGGGCTCCAGCCGACCGTGACCGCCGCTGCCGCCTTCCACGCCTCTCTGATGGAGGGCAGGCTGACCATGATCCAGACGAATGCCACACTGGCCAGCGCATAGAACAGCTTCAGCGCCAGAGCGGCAGTCCAGGGATCGCCGACGCGGCCGACCAAGAGCGCCTGCACGCCGATCGAGAGCGGTCCGTACGGCGCAAGCTGCTCCGGCCACGGCATCGTCTTGGAGAGAGCTTGCCCGAACGCCTGTAGCGGGCTTACCAGGTAAGGATTCGCTCCGCTCTGGACCATCCGCGCATGGGCGTGGTACAGCTCAAGATCGTGGGAGCCACCCGGGAAGCTCAGAACCCCGATGAGGGCCAGCAGCAGCGAACCGCCGACCAGCAACCGCCGCGAGACAGGCAGCGAGGATCGGACGATCGCCAAGATCGCAAGAGCCTGGTTCACGACCATCAGGAGGATGACGCTGGGAGTGGTGAGGTGGAGCAGCGTCGGCGGGATTCCTGTAGGCATCCGGCTGCGGAAGCCGAGGAGGACCTCTGCATAGGCTCCGCTCCAGGGGGGAACCACATAGCTCGAGGCCGTCAGAAGCAGCGTCAAGACCAGCTGGGCCGCGAAGTGAATCGCGATGATCCGCTCTGTCGTTCGTGCCGGGTCGTTCACGTTGCCACGGGTACCAGGCGTGGCCCATGCCGTCAAGAGCTCCCCCGTTTCCGGATGCTCGGCAGATACGCACCCTAGAACCGCGTCTCGAGTCGGAAGTGGATCCTCCCGGAGAGCGGAGGCGAATCGGTCGGGATGCCGTAGTCGAGACGGACCCATCCCCCCGCGCCGCGCACGCGGAAGCCGACGCCGTAGGAAGCGAGCCTGCTTCGCTTCTCGCCCGGCCAGTCGCGGTAGAGCGCCCCATCGACGAAGGCATAGACGCGGTTGCCTTCGGGGAGCATCCTCACTCCCCCCTCGAGCCGCAGGAGGGCGTATCGCAGGACGCGAAGGGCCTGCTCAGGATACCCGCGCAGGCTCGCGCCACCCCCCAGCCCGAGGGCGTCCGGGCGCGGAAGGGAGTCGGGGCCCTCCACCCAGCCGAGCGCGTACTCGCCGCGCAGGTGGCCGATGAGGCCGATCGGCCGGTTCTGCTCCCCGCGGAGCAGGATCCCGACAAGGGTGCCCTCCCCCTGCTCCATGTCGGGCGTGCGGTCGAGCTCTCCGCGCCGGACTTCGATCTCGTGCCTGGCGCCGCGCGTCCCCATTTGAGATCGCCCGTCATACGCAGCGCCCAGGATCGTGTGCAGGCCGCTCGTTCTGACGCCCGGCGGCCGCGAATCGACTATTCGCCTGCCCGCGAGCCCGGCCCGCGCCGTGAATCCCCCCAGGTCCCCCTCGAGAACGCCGCGCCATTCGTCGGCCGTCCATGTCGAGTCCTCGATCTCCTGAGAGAGCGCCCCCTCGACGGCCAGCGGCAGGCCGAGAACGAATGGCTCACGGTAAGCGAGAGCGAGGCGGGAGCGATCGCGATCCAGACGCTCCCACTCGCCGTTGAAGCGCCTCCCCGTTCCGAAGAGATTCCCGATCTCCATGTGAACGTACCCCGATAGCGTCTTGCGGAGCCCATCGTAGCCGATCGCGCCGTCGGCTCGATTCTGGGCCGCCGGCGTCATCCGATAGACGAGCGTCGCGAGTCCCTCCTCCGGATTCCGCAGCCAGGGGCCTTCCACAATCGAGAAGAGCCCGCTGCGCGCGATTCGCTCTCTCCCCAGTTCTGCGCGGCCGGGCCGGACGGGCTCGCCCGGCTTCAGCCCGGTCAGGCGGGAGAGGTAGCTCTCTCGCGTCGCGCCTCTTCCCTCGAAAACGAGCGAGCGCAGCCTGAGCAGAGGACCTTCCCGGAACCGCGCGCGCACGCGCATCCCCTCTTCCGACGAGACGGCCTCCAGGATCTGGATCGACGCGAAGGGGTGGCCATCCCCCTGGGCTCGCTCGACAAGCCCCCGGAGCTCTTGCGCCCGGCGTTCAGGCGTCCAGACCCCGGCGGGAGGTTCATCGAGATCGCACGCCCCCTCCCAGGTCCACTCGGCGAGACGCGCAGGCTTGAGGGCGTGGAGCCGGATGCGCCAGGACTCGACATCGCCTCCGAGCGAGTCGACGATGGCCTCGACCTCGCCGCTTCCCCACCCCTCTCTCACCAGAGCGCGCCCGACCTCGACGGCGATCCGCTCGGGGCCAGGCGGCTCCTCCCTCTTCACGAGATCGCGCGCCGCGCGCTCGGCCGCACCGCGCGCCCCTCTGCTTCCCCCTTCCAGTGAGATCGTGACGGGGCGGTCGATCGCCCATCCCTCCGCCGCGGACAGGATCAGGATGAAGACCGCGTGGGCCCAGCGCGTGGATAGAGACATCAGAAGTAGGCCTTCATCTCGGCCCGGACATCGGCGCGCGACCGCACGCCCTCCGGAGCCGCGAGATTGAGAATGACCGAGAGATCGAGCGAGCGGCGGAGCTTGAGACCCGCGCTGCCGCGCGCCTCCCAACCCTCCTTCTCCAACCCCAGCAGATTCGCTCGCGGTCCCTCCACCCACGTTCGTGTGGCCTGCATGTCGAACCGGACGCTCTCCCGGGGCAGCCACTGTAGGCCGGGCGTCGCCTGCGTGATCGTGTAGCGCGACTTGGTGGGAATCCTCTCGCGCAGCCGACCCGCCGCCGCGAGGCGGAGGACCCAGCCTCCGCGAGGCCGCCACCAGCAGCCGAGCCGAAGACGCCGCGAGTCCCAACCGAGGCTGCCGGCCGAAGATCCTCCTGAAAGCAGCCTGCTGCGCTCCAGCTCCCGTGCGAGCTCCGCTTCCTGCTCGATCGTCCATCCCTTGGCGGGGAGGGATCGGAGGGTGAGGCCGATCAGGTCCTTCGCGCGGCCCGTCTGGACGTTCTCGAAGGTTCTCGACTCGCTGCGCTCGCGATCGACGCGGATCTGCGGGCTTGCCCATCGCGCGCGAGGCAGGGCGCTCCCCTCCGCCCGCGCCCGATGGAACGCGAGCGGGACGCCCGTCTTTCGGGCGAGAACGAGATCGGGCAGATCCCTCCAGAAAGCCGAGGCGCTCCCCGCCGTCCGGGCGCTGAAGCTGAGATGGAGCAGCCACTGGGAACTGAGCCAGAGCTTCGAGAGCGCCGAGGCAGGGTCCCCCGCGCGGCCCCTGCCGGGCGCGCAATCGAATCTCCAGGATCCCTCCATGCGGCGTTGGAGGATCGCGGTTCCGCTCGGCACGAGGACGAGATCGTAGTCGCCCTCCCCCACATAGACTCCGAGGGAGTCGTAGCGGCCGCGTCCCGAGCCGACATACTCGATCGACTTGATGCGGCCCTCCTCCTGGGAGGTCGTCAGGTCGAGCCGCAGCTGATGCGCGTAGCGCCCGTCGCTCCTGTCCTCGGACCAGAGCAGGCCCGCGATGTCGGACCTCTGCCGCCCGCCCTCCCTGCGCGACAGGTCGCGGCGCGCGTAGCGGCCGTCAAGCAGCCGTCCGGAGGGAGACCAGAGAATGCGTCCCTCCCAGGTGCGCGCTCGATCGCCGCCCTGCCAGCGACCGTCCCGCGCCAGATGGTCCCGCCTCTCGATGCGCGAGATCTCCGCGCGTCCGGCTTCCGCGCGCAGGATGTAGGCCCCGCCCAGGCGCCACTCATCGAACCCGGCGCCGGCCAGCGCGCCCAGCGTACGCGATCCCGCCCTCTCCCGGCGAAGAGAGCCTGAGGCCTCCGCCCACGGGAGCCTCACTCCCAGGCCTCCGGCATCGACCGCTCTCCTCCCCCGGGCCGCCTGAGCGGCCGCGCCATCGCGCGAGCGCGCGCGGGTCCGCTCGATCGACGCATGGACTCTCCCCTGCCTGCGCAGGATGAGACGGTCCCTGCTCCCCTCGAGATCCCGCCGGTTCGACAGGGTCTCGTACGACCCGTCGACCGCAAGGCCCCAGCCCGGCTCCTGCCTGAGCTCTAGCGACCGCCGTCGATCCCCGCTCCCGAGTCGGCCCTCCGCGATCCCCCAGCCGTACCCGTACCAACCGGGATCGAGCCTGCCCATCGAACGGAAGAAGGGATCGAGGTCGCGCGTTTCCACGCGCATCCCCCAGCGCCCGAGATCGCGCCCCATCAGCGAGACTGGGGAGATCTCCCGGGCCAGCGCCAGATGGAGCGCCCCGCCCCTCCGATCGCCATCATCCAGCGGCGAGAGCGTGTTCCGATCGTCAAAGGAGCCGGCGCCCTCGATGTCCAGCCTGAATCCCGCGGGACCCGCGAGGGACGCCGCCACATCCACCAGGCCGCGTTCCGATGGGCGGGGGACCGCTCGTCCCGGGAGGAAGCGTCCCTTCCTCTTGCCGACGAAGCGATAGACCGCCGCGCTGTCGGCGAGCAGGCTGTCGGCATAGTCCCCCTTGCCGGCTCCGACATCGTCGAACCGCACCTTGCATGTCGCCGAATCGGGGCCGACGTAGCGGAGGAACGGTTGATCCAGCGTGTCGGCCTCGACCCACTCGTAGTCCCCATGGCCGACCGCTCCACAGTCGATTCCCGAAGCGAAGCCGGAGGTGTCGGCATCCCCCGCGCGGCGGAGGGTCTCGCGTTCCCGGTCGGTCAGGGGGCCGCCCACGGGCTTTCCGACATCGTCCCGCTCTGCCATCAGTGTGGCGCGCAGCGAGAGGGTCTTGCCCGTCTCTTCGCCCCACCGGACTTCGGAACCGTACGCGCTTCGACGGAAGGGCTGGGAGCTCGCCTGGAAGTCCACCGTGATCCGGCTGTCCTTCCCGACGACACGCCTGCCCGTGAAGGTGATGGTCGACGCCGAGTAGTCGATGGTGTAGTCGCGGTCATCGCCGCGGACGAGGAGCTCCCCGTCCAGCCAGACATTCTCGCTCCCCGCCAGGATCACGGCATCGCTCGATCCGCCCTGAGCGAGCAAACGGTAGGGCCCCTGCTTTCCCTCCTCAGTCAAGAACTCGGCGGTCCCGAACTCGCCGGGCACGGTCGCGGCCGCGACCGATCCCCCGAGTCGGCCGCGTCTCCCATCGAGCCTGATTCCCTCGAGCTGGCGCCGGTAGTCCGTGAAGAGCCCGGGCGGACCCCGCAGATCGAAATCGCCCAGCGTCGCGCTGACGCCGCGTCCCTCGATCTGCATGTAGACCCGGTCGAGGTCGGCGAGCTCGGTCGTTCTCCCCTCCGGCTGCAGGGGAGTCTGGCGATCCGAGAGGACGCCCCGCACGCTCACTCCCGGGGCCAGCTCGCCCGAGAGCGTGACATCGAGGCTCTGCCTCAGGGAGAGGTCCTCCGAGGAGCCGACTTCGAGACCCACGGTCTTCATCCCCCGCAGCTCGAGGCGCGCCGCTCCCGCCGTCACTTGCGTCGCCGCCACCGAAGGGCGAATGGGGGCGGTTCCTCCCCGCGCCGTGTCGATCGGGATCGGATCCTGGAAGACCCGACCGATCGCCAGGGGAACGACGGCATAGCGGACGCGAAGGCGCCCCCTCGCCTGCGGCACGAGGAGATGTAGAAGCCCCTCGGTGGGCTCGATGCGGTAATCGACTCCGGAACGCAGAGTCTCGGCTTCCAGGACAACGAGAACCGAGCCGGGGTCGATCCATGCATCGGGCAGCCGAAGGCGCGCGGCCGGCGTC
>VGJL01000089.1 GCA_016867495.1 Candidatus Eisenbacteria bacterium
CTCCGGTCAGACGGGGCCGCAGAGGGAGCTTGGGATACGATCGAGAGAAGGCCGCCTCGAACGAACTCCGTCCCCGACCTCCTCCCGCCGCCCCGGCCTCCGTGTAGCTCTCGTCCGCGCGCGAGAGGAGATCGCGCGCCGCCAGTTCGCGCGCCGCGCCATCGGCGCCGAGCGCCGAACGGCTGGATCGCGCCATCGATTCTCCGCGGAGACGAGCGGTGTGGCGGAACCCGGTCCCGGCAAGGGGCAGCCTGTCGAGTGTCTGCGTCCTGGGTTGGCCGGGCGAAGTGAGGGCGGCGATCGCCCCTTCCTCTCCGGCTCCCGGAAGCGCCGACAACCAGAACGAATCCCACGAGTCGTCCACGCCGAACGGGTCGGGACGGAACGGATCCGCGGTCAGGACGAGCCGCTCGAGGTCCAGTTGCACGACGCTGGTCGAGCCCTCATGGACTCCCACCTCGATCGTCCCGCCGGGCGCATCGCCCTTGCCGCCCATCTCGGGAATCGCCAGACCATAGATTCCCGGCTCGAGGTCCTCGTAGAGAAGGCTGCCCTGCGAGAGAGCCAGGGCCCCGAGGACGATCGGCTCCACCTCCCCGGCGCCCGAGAGGACCAGAGTGGGGGCGATGGGGCCGGCGAGAACACCGTCGAGAAGGACCAGGAGGCGACCGCTCACGGCGTCAACTCGGCTTCCGGGGAAGAGACTCGCGGCAACCATGAGGAGCGTCAGGAGAAGGCGCTGATCGATTCGAAGCATCGTTCCTCCGCACCCAACCCGGTTTGGCGGGACCGAACGCCCCCATGATAGTCGAAGCGCCATGGCGCCGCGACTACCTCGGGTTCTGTGCGTCGGGTTCTGCGGTTTTCCGAGCGCCCTCACGGGCAACTGAACCAGACGCGCAGCGTGGGCGGATCGGTCCCGAACCTGTGGGATCGGATGTTCACCGCCCCGTCCACGGCGACAGCGGACGGTTGCAGCAGGATCCCGCGGTTCGCCGACGGCGTCCCGATCCACTGCTGGACGAGCGGGATGAGCGGCGAGCACTCGATGGAGTAGAGATGCGGCGTGCCGCACCCCAGCGCATAGGAGCAGGCGAGAGGCGTGATCGCCGGGATTGTGTTCCATGTCACCCCGCACTCGCTCCAAGATCCGTCGATTCTCGAGACGTAGACCGCGAGGGTCGTGTCCGGAGGCGGCGGGAGACATCCGTCCGCGAAGAGGTCGAGCCTGGCCTGGAGGACCGTCGCCTGCGCCGGGATCGCCGAGAGATCGAAACGGAGCAGCGTGCGCAGCTCGCCCGGTTCCGCCGTGTCCCATCCGACTCTGTCGAGTATCACGGCGCACCCTGTGGAGTCGGGGAATCCGGAGGAGACCATGGCGTCGGCGACCGGATGGACGATCACGGGGGATGGGAAGGAGCCGATCCCGACGCAGGAGACGCCGCTGCAGAGCGGCTGCCCCGTCTGGACCGCGCAGGTTCTCTGGCCGCAGACGGTCGGTGTGAAGCGGACGGTCGCATTGCGCGTCTGGCCCGCGGCCAGATTGAACGCTCCGCCGCCCGAGATGATCTCGTAGTCGGGCCAATCCTCGCTCACGCTGCCGGCTAGCGGCTCGCATCCCGTGTTGGTGATCGTGAAGCTTCGATCGTCGGAGAGGCCGATGGCTACCGTACCGAAGTCGAGGGCGGTCGGGTCGACGTCGCAGTCGATCCCGGCGGCGACGCCGGCGCACTGAACGTCGGCGCACAGCGCGCTGCCCGTGTCGATTCCGCAGTTCTTGGGTCCGCAGCTCGTCGGAGCGAAGCGGACGGTCACCTGGCGCTGCGCCCCGGCGGCGAGCGTGAAGAACCCGCCCCCCGAGACGACGTCGTAATCCACGCACGACTCCGCGACCGTGCCGCTCCAACTCGTGCATCCTGCGTTCGTGATCGTGAAACTGCGGTCGACCGATGAGCCGACGGCGATCGTCCCGAAGTCGAGGGTGGTGGGGGAGACCGAACAGAGGCTCCCTCCTCCCGCGCCGGAGCAGCTCACGTCGCTGCAGAGGCTGTTTCCGGTCTCGATCGTGCAGGCCTTGGCGCCACATTCCGTCGGGCGAAAGCGAACGGTCACGGCACGCGACTGCCCCGGGTTCAGCGCGTAATCGCCGGCGCCTGATGCGATCTCGTAATCGTCGCAGGTCTCGCTCACCGATCCCGTCAATGCCGCGCATCCGCTGTTCGTTATCGTGAAGCCTCGGTCAAGGACCTCGCCGACGGCAACGGTCCCGAAGTCGAGGCTGGTCGTGGAGAGCCCGCATGAGCTTCCCCCGCCCATTCCCGCGCAGGAGACATCGCTGCAGATCGTGCTTCCCGTCTCGATCGTGCAGGTTCGCGTGCCGCACGCGGTAGGCTCGAAACGGACCGTGACGGTCCGGCTCTGTCCCAGCGACAAGTTGTAGCTGCCGTCTCCGGAGAGGATCCGGTAGTCGTCGCACGCTTCGCTCACGACGCCGGCGATGCTGCCGCACCCCTCGTTCGTGATCGTGAACGAGAGGTCCTTCCATTGTCCGAGGGAGACGGATCCGAAGTCGATGCTCTCGGTCGAGACGACACAGCCGGTTCCGCCCCCGGACCCCGCGCAGGAGAGATCCGGGCACTGGGGATTGCCCGTCTCGATCAGGCAGCTTCGCGTGCCGCAGCCCTGGGGGGCGAAGCGGACGACGACGCGCACGGAGTCTCCATTCTCGAGGCTGTATTGGCCGCCCCCGGCCACGATCTCGTAGTCGGTGCACGATTCGGTCACGCTCCCCGCGACCGCGGCGCAGCCGTCGTTCTTGATCGTGAAGTCAAGCTCCGCGGAGCCGCCAAGCTCCACAACTCCGAAGTCGAGGCCCGACGGCGAGAGGATGCATCCGCCACCCCCGCCCAGGCCCGCGCACGCGACGTCGGCGCACCCGTCGTTCCCCGTCTCGATCGTGCAGGCCGCCGCGCCGCACAGGCTCGGGGTGAAGCGCAGCGTGACGTTTCTGAATTGCCCCGAGGGGATGCTATAGAAGCCTCCGCCGCCGACGATCTCGAAGTCGGGGCACGACTCGGACGGCGTTCCCTCGAGGGGATCGCATCCGTCGTTCAGGATCTGGAAGATGAGGTCGGCCGATTCGCCGATCGGGACCGTGCCGAAGTCGAGGGTCGTGGCGCTCACCGAGCAGCCCTCACCGCCGGCCGAGCCCGTGCAGCCGACATCGGCGCAGATGGCGTTGCCCGTCTCGATGAGGCAGGTCTCCGTTCCGCAATCGACCGGCGTGAAGCGTACCGTCACCTGCCGCGATCCGCCCGGAGCGAGAGTGTAGCTTCCGAGCCCGGCAACGATCTCGTACTCCGGGCACGACTCGCTGACCGTTCCCGAGAGAGCGCTCGTGCCGCTGTTGGTGATCGTGAAGCTGCGGTCCGCCGACTCCCAGACGGCGAGCGAACCGAAATCGAGGCTCGTCGGCTCGATCCTGCAACCCGGACCGGTGCCGACGCCCGTGCCGAGACATGAGACGCTCACGCACGCAGGGAATCCGGCGTCGATCGTGCAGGTCCGCGCGCCGGCCGCGGAGGGCCGAAAGCGGACCGTGACGGAACGCATCGCCCCGGGCGCCAGGGAGTAGCTGCCCCCGCCCGAGACAAGCGTGAAGTCCCGGCACGTCATGGCCACGGAATCGATCAGGGCGTCGCATCCTCGGTTGGTGATCGTGAAGGTCAGGTCGGCGAACTGTCCCACCGCAACGCTGCCGAAGTCCAGGCGCGTCGGCGACACGAAGCAGTCGGCGAGCGTGCCGCTTCCGACGCACGCCAGGCTCCCGCAGAGGTCGTTGCCCATGTCGATTGCGCAGCTTCGCGTGTAACACTGCTGGGGCGTGAAACGGACCGGGACCGCAAGGCTCTCCCCTGGTTGGAGAGCGTAGGCCGCGTTCTGCAGGGCGATCGCGAACTCGGGGCAGTCCGCCGAGACGGTTCCGCTGAGCGTCGCGCAACCGTCGTTCCTCAGGAGGACGATGCGTTCGGATGTGGCGCCGAGCGACACGGATCCGAAGTCGATCTGCGGAGGCTCCACGGCGCAGAAGCCGCCAGTGCCCGCGCCCGCGCATGCGACCTCGGGGCAGGCGGCGTGGCCGAGATCGAGGATGCACTCGACCGATCCGCATCGGGAAGGAGTGAAGCGCACGGTCACCTGGCGGCTCTGGCCTCCGACCAAGGTGAAGTCGCCTCCGCCGCTGACAACGGCGAACGCCCCGCAGTTCGACGCTATCCGTCCGTTCAGGCCCTCGCAGCCGGTGTTCGTGATCGTGAAGGACCGGTCCGCGTGGGATCCCAGGCCCACCGATCCGAAGTCGATCGCAGGTGTGGACAGCGAGCAACCCAGCCCGCCTCCGACGCCGAAGCAAGCGACATCGGTGTCCGGGGTCGGTCCCGTCGTAACCGCGCAGCTCCGCGGCCCGCAGCCGGAAGGCGCAAACCGCACGCTGACGGTTCTGATCTCGCCTGACGCGAGCGCATAGTCCCCCTGCCCCGCGACCAGAACGAAGTCGGCGCAGCTCGCTGAGACTGTCCCGTCCAGGGTCCCGCCTCCCGCGTTCTTGACCGTGAAGCTCCGCGTCGCGGACTGCCCGGGTTCTATGGCGCCGAACTCGAGGGTGTCAGCGGAGATCTCGAGGAGGGGCGGTGGATCGATCCCCTGGCCGCGGCAGATCAGGCGGCCGCAATCGGCGCCCGTCTGGACCGTGCACGCGGACGCGCCCGTCCGAGCGGGGGCGAAGCGCACCGAGACGGCCCGGCTTTGCCCTCCGGCCAGACTGAATGCCCCGCCGCCGGACATGACCGTGAAATCGTCGCACGCTTCGCTCACGCTCCCCGCGAGCGTCCCGCCTCCCTTGTTGGCGATCGTGAAGGCGAGATCACGAGAGGCGCCGATCGCGACTCGCTGGAAGTCGAGCGTGTCCGGGAGCAGATCGCATATCGGCGTGGAAGGGGGCTCCTTCACGGAATCGTCGCCTTCGCAGGCGGCGAGCGCCAGGATCACGAGCAGGGCGAGAAGCCGCCATTTCCGCTCCGCGAGCCGTCTCACGTCGACCTCCTCGGGGCGCCGGCCAATCGGCGGCTGCCCGGTCCGCGCCCGTCGCGCTCAGCCCCCACGGGCAGGGATCTTAGATCACGGTGGCTCCGCCGGCCACCAGGGATCGCGCCTCGGGCAACCGAGGATCCCTGCCGTCTCTCGCGCCCCGCTATGTTCGCGTTCGCGGCGCGGGGCGCGAGAGGCGGCAGGAATCGCTCAAACCTCAGGGCACGCTTGCGCACATCCGGGGTCCGACCAAACCCGTCTGGATCTTCCTGGGCACATCTGAGATACTCCCTTGGCGCGTCCGCTGCGTCCGCGTGGGCTCCGGGTCCTGAGAAGATCTGTGCGCCCCCGGCGCTGGAGGTATGGGGATGCCGGGCTTCCTGATTCGGTTCATCGTGAGCGTCTTCGCGCTTGGGTTCACGGCCGCCATCGTTCGAGGGATCGACATCACCGGCGAGAGCGACTTCCAGAGGGCGATCTCCCTCGGAGCGGCCGCGCTCGTACTGGGGATTCTGAACGCGATCATCCGCCCGATCCTGGTCCTTCTCACCCTTCCGATCACGCTCGTCACGCTGGGGCTCTTCGTCTTCGTGTTGAACGCCGCGATGATCTGGCTCACATCTCGAGTGGTTGAAGGTTTCGAGGTGCGCGGATTCGGCGCCGCCCTCTTCGGCGCGATTCTCATGACCGTGATCTCCTTCGTCCTCAACCGATTCGTGAAGGATCGCAACGAGAAGACCCGCAGGTGACCGATCCCGCTCGCGGAGGGCGAGCGAAGCGGGCCACCGCGGAACGCGGAGCGCCGTCCTGCCGCTACGCGCGGGCCTCGCGCGACGCCGCCAGAACGTCCTTGAGAAGGAGATCGAGCAGGCTATCGTCGCACCGCGGGTGCAGGATCACCGCCCGCAGAACGCGCCTTCCGCGGTAAAGCGGCATCGAGAGCCATCCGTGGCCGCGGCGCGCGACCTCCAGCTGCACCGCGCTCTGCGCCTCGTCCATGAGGCCGGGATCGGCTGTCGGATCGATGCCGGGGGGGATCGCGCGGAAACAGACTATGTTCAGATTCGGCCTCGCGATCAGCTCCAGCCCGGGCGTCGCCTCGATGCGGTCCGCCAGCCGGCTCGCCGCCTCGACCTGCGTTTCGATCAGCCGCGCCATGTAGTCCGTGCCGAGATGCTCGAGCGTCAACCAGAGCTTCAAGACATCGACGCGACGCGTTCCCTGAATCGTGTACTCGCCGAGGTTCGGATGCGAATCGTCTCCGCCCTCGCGGCCATAGAGGAACGGCTCGCGTACCGTCGTCTCGAGGATCTGCCCGTCACGGAAGAGGATCGAGGCGCAGGTCTTCGGGACATAGAGCCACTTCTGCGGATTCCAGGTGATCGAATCGGCCGTTTCGCAGCCGCGGAGTCGGCTCCGCAGCTTCTTGGAGAGGATCAGGCTCCCGCCATAGGCGGCGTCCACGTGGAACCAGAGCCCGTGCCGGCGGGCGATGGCCCCGATCTCGTCGAGGGGTTCGATCGTCCCTGTGACGGTCGTGCCCGCCACGCCCACCACGCAGAAGGGGCGCAGCCCTTCTCCGCGAGCGCGGAGGATCACCTCCTCAAGGACTCTCGGATCGATGCGATGACTGTCGCCGCTTTGCACGAGAACCGCCCCCCGGCGGCCGATGCCGAGGAGGTTCGCTGCCTTCAGGAATGAGTAGTGGGCGTGCTCGCTGGCCAGCAGAACGAGTCGGCCTTCAGGGGAGGCGAGGCCTTCTCGGGCCGCTCCCCTGTCGCCGACGTGGTTTCGCGCGACCCAGATCGCCTGGATGTTGGCGAGAGTTCCCCCGCTGACGAGCAAGCCGCGCGCGGCGTCGCCCCATCCGAACGCGCCGGTCGCCCACCTGAGGAGCCGGTCTTCCATCGCGGTGAAGACGAGCGACATTTCGTAGGAGAGCATGTTGTTGTTGCAGGCGGAAATGAGCGCGTCTGAGAAGATGCCCACCGCCGACGCCAGGGAGTCCATGTGTCCCACGTATCCGGGATGCGCGGGATTCAGGGTGCGATCGAGGATCTCGGTCCTTACGATCTCGATCAGCTCGTAGGGATCGCGGCCTTCGAGCGACGGCGTGTACGGTCCACGGAGCAGGTCGGGGACGGGAAGTTCCTCCGGCACCGGCGGATGCGAGCCGGCCTTCGCCGCCGCCTCCACCAGGAGATCGATGAAGCGGTACCCCAGTTGGCGAACCTCATCGAGGTTCGAGCCATCGGGCTCGATGAAGCGCAACCGATCCCTTGCTGTCGTCAAACTGCCTCCGACGGCGGATCGATCCAGATGCCGCGCTCGCGGATGAGGTCGATCAGACGATCGACCGCCTCCTCCTCGCGGATCGCCTGCCGCACGCGTTCGCGGCCGACATAGAGATCGACTCTGCCGGGCGCGCTGCCGACATACCCGAAGTCGGCATCCGCCATTTCACCCGGCCCGTTCACCACGCAGCCCATGATCGCGATCCTGGTCCCGCTCAAGTGCGCCGTCTTCTCCCGGATGCGTCTCGTCGTCTCCAGCAGATCGAACTGGGTGCGACCGCAGGAAGGGCATGCGATGAACTCGGCGCGCGTGAGACGGAGCCTGCATCCCTGGAGGATTGTATAGGCGAGCCGCACGGGGTCGATAGGAAGATCGCCGCCCGGGCCGGTCATCGGGGGGGACGGCATCCCCGGGATGCACAGGCCATCCCCGATTCCGTCCAGGAGGATGCTCCCGCCGGCCATCGCGGCTCCATAGGGATCGAGCGGAAGTTCGATGAAGATCGGGATCCCGCGCGTGCTCTCGTCCTGGTCGATGGCGGCCGCGACGGCCCGGGCCGCGCGAACGATACCCCGGCCGGCAAGAAGGATCGCCACCGAGTCGCATCCTTCCGCGAGGCAGACGCGCGCGTGCGCGAGGCATTCGCTCGCCACCCTCGCGGGCCATGCCGGCTCCACTCCGTCAGAGTCCTCCGGCTCGATCCGCAGGCGGAGGGGTTTACGCCGGCGCGCGCAGAGCCGCGCGAGGATCGCGAGCTTCCCATCGCCGCCCCGATCGCTCGATCGGGGGCGCGCCCCCACGGCGGCGATCCAGGGAAGGAAGGGCTCGATCGCGTGGATCTCGCGCGGAGCGCGCAGGTCCCACTCCATCACGATCGGGATCCCCGGCGCGCTGGAGCGGATCGCATCGGCGAAGGCGGCGAAGGGCTCGATCCGCGCGCTCGGCAGATCGCAGGGAGGGAGGGCGAGCGAGAGGATCTCCGCGACGGCTCTCGGGGCCGCGGGGTCGGAGGACCGGATCACCCCGAGCGCTTCCTCGACGGCGGGCCGCGCCCCGTCTGGACCCCACGGGGGTGTCGCGATCCGCGCCTCCACGCGCGGCGGAGCGCCCGAGCCGCAGGCAAGGAGATCGAGAGGAAAAGGACGGGTCGCTCGTCGCGCGAGCGGGGGATCGGGTGGCGGTCTCCAATCTCCCTCGGCCGGCGCCGCCGGGCGGCCGGCCGCTTCGAGAATCCTCGAGCAGGCATCGATCTCGAATTCGGAGTCCTCCGTGAGCGAGACACGGATCGTGTCCCCGATCCCGTCGAGCAGGAGCGCTCCGATGCCGATGGCGCTCTTGACCCGCCCCTCGATCCCTCCGCCCGCCTCGGTCACTCCGAGATGGATCGGATAGTCCATCCCCTCATCCGCCATCCGGCGAACCAGCAGCCGATTGGCCGCGATCATCACCGAGGGGATTGAGGACTTCATCGAGAGGACGACCTCTCCGAAACCGGCCGCCTCGCAGATGCGGGCGAACTCGAGGGCCGACTCGACCATTCCCTCCGGGGAATCGCCGTAGCGGCTCATGATTCGATCGCTCAGCGAGCCGTGATTGGTGCCGATGCGAAGGGCGACGCGGCGTTCCCGGAGTTTCAGAGCAAGCGGCTCGAGGGCCAGGCGAATCCGCGCGAGCTCCTCCGCATACTGAGCATTGGAGTATTCCTTGAGCTCGAACCTTTTCCGGTCCGCATAGTTGCCCGGGTTGATCCGCACCTTGTCGACGAAATCCGCAGCAGCGATCGCGACATGCGGGGTGAAGTGGATGTCCGCGACCAGGGGCGTGTCGAGGCCACGGAGCGAGAGCTCCTCCCGGATGAGCGGGAGATTCTCCGCCGCCTTCATATGAGGGACGGTGAGACGGACCAGAGGGCATCCGGCCGCCGCGAGCCTTGCGATCTCGCCGACGACCGCGCCGGTGTCCAGTGTGTCGGCCGTCGTCATCGACTGGATCAGGATCGGATGCTCCGAGCCGATCGCAAGCGATCCGATCCTCACGCTCCGCGCCGGGCGGCGCGGGAGGGTGGCTCCTTCGAGGGTCACGCTTCGCCCCATCGATCCTGGCGCGTGGCAGGCCGGGCGAGGGCGCGGCGAACGGTCCATCTCATGCGACCCAGGATAGCATCTCGGGGGCTGCCGGTTGTCCCGCCGGGGCGGGCCCGACGGCGGGCGGAAGGAGGAAGGGCGTAACTCGCAGCGTCGCCATACGCGGCCGGGACGGAGACAGGTCCGCCCCGAGCGCCTGAATCATCTGGCGCCGGGGCGGCGGGGGATGACTCGAGCCAGTTCGACCGGGGGATCGACGGACCCGAAGCAACTAGCAACGCCGCCTCGAATCTCGCGCGACATCAACCCGTGAGGACCAGCCCCGAGACCTCAAATCGGGGAAGCGGCTCCGGCCGCTTGTTACGGGTTTCAATACATCAAGCGGCCCGCGCAGGTTCCGTTGAATTGGAAGATTTCCCAATGCATTGCGATACATGGCATTACGCACCGATGAGGCGCGGGTCCCGGCCTGGCCGGAGCCGGGTGAAGGCGACAGGATCGGTCGCCGATCGATAGGGATCGCCCAGTGGACGTCCTGCCGCCGGTCCCGCTCGGTTGCGGTCCCGCGCGCGGGGGGCTAGGGTTTCCCTTCATGAGAAACGAATCGCTGGCGTGGCGGCGTCGATGCCCGCGCAAGCCCTCGGGGCTGCCGATCCCAAGGCAAGCGAGGAAGCGGTCGGCCCGCCGCCTTGTCCTCGGCGCGACCCTCCGCTCTCTTGGGCTCTGCATCGGGATCGCGGCAGCCCCCGCCGCCTTCGGGGCGGACGGAGCGGGCGGACAAACGGGCGGGGAGTCGGGAACGTCGGCTCCAAAGAGCAGCGCCGTCGAGCCGATCCGCCTCGTGGCGTCGATCCCTCCCCTCGGCGCCCTCGCGCAGATGGTCGGGGGCGAGTTCGTGGATGTTCGGGTCCTCCTGCCGCCCGGCGCGTCCCCCCACGGCTACGAGCCGGGGCCTGACGCGGTCCGGGCCCTGGCGCGCGCGGAGGGGCACATCGTCATCGGCCGCCTCCTCGATCCCTGGATGGAGACGCTCGCGCGCGGATCG